>NZ_SSTC01000145.1 GCF_004801855.1 Pseudomonas sp. A-1
AATGCTGAGTTCGTGGTAAGACATGGCAACACCGTACCGGAAAGGTCAGGTGTTGCACTCAGTTTTTGCCGCCGCCAAGGTTTGCTCAATTGCAGAAGGAGGCTGAGCAGGAGCCTGGCCTAGATGGTAAAGAAGCCCTCAAAAACCTGGTGGAAGCAAAGGTGCATTGGGAGGAATTCAGACGCACATTCTGTCTTTCAATGAGTGAAACATATGGGGGTGAATGGGAGAGCGCAAATGAGTCTGACTGTCGTGATCGACTCGCGAAATCCTTCACGGCAGATATGAACCAATATGGTTATTGAGCTGCAATGCATTGTTCACTCTTGGTGATCGCTCCCACGCTCCGCGTGGGAGTGCCTTACCGGACGCTCCGCGTCTGCTTCTGTGACGCAGAGCGTCACTGGCTGCGTTCCCACGCGGAGCGTGGGAACGATCAAGACCGCCCCTCGCGCTGCCTGTCGTTTCGATCTGCCAACTGCCTCCGCCCCTTGTCGCAAACCCGACACCCCGCCATCTTTCCGACAACGCTCCTCCAGCTAAATCCCTTGTAAATCAAATACCTGCCATCTGGCACCGCCCTTGCAACACCCCCGTCACCACCCAGCGACGCACCCACGGGGGTCAGCGATGAAAGCCAAGGACATTGCCGAGCTGCTCGACGAGCCTTCCTGCGAGCACAACAAGAAGGAGAAGTCCGGCTGCGCCAAGCCCAAGCCGGGCGCCACCGACGGTGGCTGTGCCTTCGACGGCGCGCAGATCGCCCTGCTGCCGATCGCCGACGTGGCGCACATCGTCCACGGGCCGATCGCCTGCGCCGGCAGTTCCTGGGACAACCGCGGCACCCGCTCCAGCGGCCCCGACCTGTATCGCATCGGCATGACCACCGACCTCAGCGAGCAGGACGTGATCATGGGCCGCGCCGAGAAGCGCCTGTTCCATGCCATCCGCCAGGCGGTGGAGAGCCACGCGCCGCCGGCGGTGTTCGTCTACAACACCTGCGTGCCGGCGCTGATCGGTGACGACCTCGACGCGGTGTGCAAGGCCGCCAGCGAGCACTTCGCCACCCCGGTGGTGCCGGTGGACTCGGCCGGCTTCTACGGCACCAAGAACCTCGGCAACCGCATCGCCGGCGAGGCGATGCTCAGGCACGTGATCGGCACTCGCGAGCCCGATCCGCTGCCGGCCGGCAGCGAACGCCCCGGCATCCGCGTCCACGACGTCAACCTGATCGGCGAATACAACATCGCCGGCGAGTTCTGGCACGTGCTGCCGCTGCTCGACGAGCTGGGCCTGCGCGTGCTCTGCACGCTGTCCGGCGATGCGCGCTTTCGCGAGGTGCAGACCATGCACCGCGCCGCGGTGAACATGATGGTCTGCTCCAAGGCCATGCTCAACGTCGCCCGCAAGCTGCAGGAGCGCTTCGGCACGCCCTGGTTCGAGGGCAGCTTCTACGGCATCACCGACACCTCGCAGGCGCTGCGCGACTTCGCCCGGCTGATCGGCGATGCCGACCTCAGCGCGCGCACCGAGGCGCTGATCGAGCGCGAGGAGACGCGCATCCGCGCCGCGCTGGAGCCCTGGCGGGCGCGCCTGGAGGGCAAGCGCGTGCTGCTCTACACCGGCGGGGTGAAGTCCTGGTCGGTGATCTCCTGCCTGCAGGACCTGGGCATGAAGGTGGTCGCCACCGGCACCAAGAAGTCCACCGAGGAGGACAAGGCGCGCATCCGCGAGCTGATGGGCGACGACGTGAAGATGCTCGACGAGGGCAACCCGCGCGCGCTGCTGAAGACGGTGGACGAGTACCGCGCCGACATCCTGATCGCCGGCGGCCGCAACATGTACACCGCGCTCAAGGCGCGCATTCCCTTCCTCGACATCAACCAGGAGCGCGAATTCGGCTACGCCGGCTACGCCGGCATGCTCGAGCTGGTGCGCCAGCTGTGCCTGACCCTGGAGAGCCCGGTGTGGGAGGCGGTGCGCCGCCCGGCCCCCTGGAGCGACGTCGGCGGCGCCCCGCTAGGCGCCCCGCTCGGCGTCCCGTCCCTGACCGCCACCGCCTGAGGAGATCGCCATGGCCGAGATCGTCAATCGCAAGAAGGCCCTCGCGGTCAGCCCGCTGAAGGCCAGCCAGACCATGGGCGGCGCCCTGGCCATCCTCGGCCTGGCGCGCAGCATGCCGCTGCTGCACGGCTCCGCCGGCTGCACGGCGTTCGCCAAGGTGTTCTTCGTCCGCCACTTCCGCGAGCCGGTGCCGCTGCAGACCACGGCGATGGATCAGGTCAGCTCGGTGATGGGCGCCGACGACAACGTGGTCGAGGCGCTGAAAACCATCTGCGAGAAGCAGAACCCGGCGGTGATCGGCCTGCTCACCACCGCGCTGGCCGAGACCCAGGGCTGCGACCTCAACAGTGCGCTGCACGAGTTCCGCAGCCAGTACCCCGAGTTCGCCAGGGTGGCGGTGGTGGCGGTGAACACCCCGGATTTCGCCGGCAGCTTCGAGAGCGGCTTCGCCGCCACGGTGAAGGCGCTGATCGAGACCCTGGTGCCGGAGCGCCGCGACCAGGTCGGCAGGCGGCCGCGCCAGGTCAACGTGCTGTGCTCGGCGAGCCTGACCCCGGGCGACCTTGAGTTCATCGCCGAGAGCATCGAGAGCTTCGGCCTGCGCCCGCTGCTGATCCCCGACCTGTCCGGCTCGCTGGACGGCCATCTCGACGACGCCCAGTTCAACCCGCTGACCACCGGCGGCCTGACCATCGACGAGCTGGCCACGGCGGGGCAGAGCGTCGCCACCCTGGTGGTCGGGCCGAGTCTGGACGCCGCCGCCGATGCCCTGGCGGCGCGCACCGGCGTGCCGGAGCGGCGCTTCGGCCTGCTCATGGGCCTGGACGCAGTGGATGCCTGGCTGCTGGCGCTCAGCCGGATCAGCGGCAACCCGGTGCCGCAGCGCTGGCAGAAGCAGCGCCGCCAGCTGCAGGACGCCATGCTCGACACCCACTTCATGCTCGGCGACGCGCGCGTGGCCATCGCCGCCGATCCCGACCTGCTGCTCGGCTTCGACGCCCTGCTGCGCGGCATGGGCGCGCGTACGGTGGCCGCGGTGGTGCCGGCGCGGGCGCCGGCCCTGGCCGCCTCGCCGCTGGCGAGCATCCAGGTCGGCGATCTCGAGGATCTCGAGCGCGCCGCCGCCGCGCAGGGCGCGCAGCTGATCCTCGGCAACAGCCATGCGCTGGCCAGCGCCGGGCGCCTCGGCGTGCCGCTGCTGCGCGTCGGTTTTCCGCAGTACGACCTGCTCGGCGGCTTCCAGCGCTGCTGGAGCGGCTACCGGGCGACCGCCCAGACGCTGTTCGACCTCGCCAACCTGCTGGTCGAGCACCACCAGGGCCTGGCTCCCTACCACTCGATCTACGCGCAGAAGCCGGCCGCCGAGCGGCCGCAATGGAGGCACTGAGCATGGCCAGCCCGACCCGGCAGTTGCAGGTACTCGATGGCGAGGACGACGGCACCCTGCTCAGGGTGGCGTTCGCCTCCGCCGATCGCGAGACGGTCGACCAGCATTTCGGCTCGTCGCGCGCCTTCGTCATCTATGGCGTCAACCCCGAGCACGCCCAGCTGCTCAAGGTCATCGAGTTCGGCGACCTGGAGCAGGACGGCAACGAGGACAAGCTGGCCGTCAAGCTCGAGCTGCTCGACGGCTGCATCGCCGTGTACTGCCGCGCCTGCGGTGCCTCGGCGGTGCGCCAGCTGCTGAGCATCGGCGTGCAGCCGGTCAAGGTGGCCGAGGCGGCGCGCATCGACGAGCTGCTCGAGAGCCTGCAGGACGAGCTGCGCGAAGGCCCCTCGGCCTGGCTGGCCAAGGCCATCCAGCGCACCCGCGGCGCCGATCTCCAGCGCTTCGACGCCATGGCCGGCGAGGCCTGGGACGAGTAGCGCCACCCCTTATCCAGAGAGGAAAGCCCCATGTTCGACGTCGAGGAACAACCCGCGGTGGTGCAGGACGGCGATGCCGCCCTGCAGGAGCCGATCATCCGGCAGATGGTGGTGCAGCTGCGCGCCATGGACAGCTACGGCACCTACGACACCTGGAGCGATGCCCGCGTGCTCGATCCGCTGGTGCTGACCAAGGAGCGGCGCAAGGCCATCCCGGTGGTGGGCGACCCAGACGAGACCACCATCTCGCGGGTCAAGGCCTACTACAACGCGCTGGCCCAGCTGCTCGAGCGCGAGACCGGCCTGCTCGCCGTGCCGGTGATCAACCTGACCCACGAGGGCTTCGGCCGCGCGCTGATCCTGGTCGGCAAGCTGGTGGCGCTGGACAAGACCCTGCGCGACGTCCACCGCTTCGGCTTCGACTCGCTGGAGGCGCTGGTCGCCGAGGCGCAGAAGCAGCTGGACAAGGCCAGCGCGCTGGTCGGCGCGCACCGTGTGGTAGCCGAACTCTGAGGCGGAGGCCGTGATGACCGAGGAAGAACTCAAGGCGCTGAAGAAGGACGTCAGCCAGAAGAAGCGCATCGCCAGCGACTGGGCGTCGCAGATCCACGACCTGGTCGAGGATCGCCTGCTCACCGACTACGACGCGCTGCCCGAGCTGGCCCGCCAGGCCCACCAGGCCTGCGTCGACTGGGCCGCGGCCAAGGCGCGCCTGGACGCCTGCGAAGGGGCCTGAGTCTGACCACGGCGGCGGCTCACCCGGTCGCCGCCGCTCTGAACGCGGGCCGCTGCGGCCCGCACCGACCTCCGCTGCGGCGGACCCGGCGTGGCTCACGAGGCTGTGCCCCGATTAGCGCAAGAGAGCGGCTGCCAGCCGCCGATCGACAACCGTTGGCCGCGCCACCTGGGTGGCGGCGAGGAGAGTGAAACATGGCTGAGGCAATGATTACCGGGCGGACCCGGGGTGGCGTGGAGTGGACGCCGGAGTTCGTCAGCGCGCTCGATGCGCAGAAGTGCATCGGCTGTGGCCGTTGCTACAAGGTCTGTCCGCGCGACGTGTTCACCCTGGCCGATCGCGCCGATGTGGTCGGTGAAGATGACGACCTGTTCGACGAGGACGACGAGATGAAGGTGATGGTCATCCAGGACGCCATGGACTGCATCGGCTGCAAGGCCTGCGCCGCGGTCTGCCCCAAGCAGTGCCACAGCCACGCCGCCGCCGCGGCCTGAGGAGAGCGGATCATGGCCAAGCCCGAGTTCCACATCTTCGTCTGCGCCCAGCGCCGCGCCGACGGCCACCCGCGCGGCAGCTGCGGCGGCAAGGGCGCCGAGGCGGTGTACAACGCCTTCGCCCAGGTGCTGATCCAGCACAACCTCAACAACCGCATCGCCCTGACCAGCACCGGCTGCATGGGCCCCTGCCAGGCCGGGGCCAACGTGCTGGTCTACCCCGGGGCGGTCATGTACAGCTGGGTCGAGCCGCAGGATGCGGCGCTCATCGTCGAGCAGCATCTGCTGGGCGGAGAGCCCTGGGCGGACAAGCTGACCCCCGCCGAACTCTGGTGACGCCCATGGCCGAAGTGCTGCTGTTCGCCCCGGAGCGGGCGTTCTTTTCCGACAGTACGCCGCAGAAGCTGCGCTTCCTGCTCAACCATGCGCTGTGCGCGGCCACCCCCGACGGGGTCGAGGCCCTGCTGCTGGAGGCGCGCCGGCGCTGGCCGGAGGAGCCGGACGCGCACATCGGCCTGTACAAGTTCTACTTCGTCAGCCAGCGCTACCGCGAGGCCGAGGCGGCGGTCTGGCAGGCGCTGCGCGAGGCGGCGCGCGGCGCCGGCATCGCCCGCAACTACCGGCGCCAGCGGCCGGCCAGCGCCGACTGGACGCAGCGCCAGGGACCGCTGCGCCTGTACCTGTTCAGCCTCAAGGCGCTCGGCGTGATCCGCCTGCGCCGCGGCCGCGTGGCGCAGGCCGAGCGGGTGCTGGCCAAGCTGCTGGAACTCGACCCGTACGACGAGATCGGCGGCGGCGCCTTCCTGCAGATTGCCCGCTCGTTCGACGAGGAGGCGGCCTGATGGCGGACAGCCTGGAACAGCGGCTCGAAGCCGCCGCGCCGCTGCTCGCCGAGCTGTGGCCGGCGCTGGCCGCCTGCCTGGCGCGCGCCGGCGTCGATGCGCCGCTGGCGGTGGCCGGCACG
>NZ_SSTC01000146.1 GCF_004801855.1 Pseudomonas sp. A-1
TGACCGACATCGAGGACGCCTACCTCGGCTGGCGCTCGGGCGACCTGTTCCCGGCGCTCGGCGAGAACGGCGTGGACCTCTCCTTCGGCCGGCAGAACCTCAGCGTCGGCGACGGCTTCCTGGTCAACGGCGACTCGCTGAACTTCGGCGACGTCGACCTCGGCGCCGACTACGACCGCGGCGGCGCCTACTACCTGGCGGCGCGCAAGGCCTTCGACCAGACCGCGGTGCTGCGCCTGGGCGGCGAGCAGGGCCTGCGCGGCGACCTGATCTGGCTGAAATCCGACAACCGCGCCCAGGCCGAGACCGAGCTGGCCATCGCCACCTTCGAGCACGTCGCCGAAGCGGGCACCCTGGGGCTGACCTGGATCCGCGGCCTCGACGTCAACGAGCGTTTCGCCAGTGCAGCCCAGGCCGAGCGCGACGGCATGGACACCGTCAGCCTGCGCGGCGCGGGCGGGCTGGGCGTGGAGAACCTCAACCTGGCCTTCGAGTACGCCAGCCAGGACAAGGACAGCGGCACCGAGAACGCCTGGTACCTGGAAGGCAGCTGGACCTTCGCCGCCCTGCCCTGGACGCCGACTGCCACCTACCGCTACAGCCGCTTCTCCGAGGCCTTCGACCCGCTGTTCTACGGCCTGAGCCGCGGCTACGGCACCTGGTTCCAGGGCGAGGTGGCGGCCAACTACGCCGGCCCGTTCAACAGCAACTCCCGCGTCCACCACCTCGGCCTCAAGGCCACGCCCGTGGAGAACCTGACCGTCGGTGCGCTGTACTTCGACTTCGACACCCTCGACACCGACCTCGGCAACCTCGGCGGCCGCGAGCTGGACCTGTACGTCGAGTGGATGGTCAACGACCACCTGCTGATCAGCCCGGTGCTGGGCCTCTACCGGCCCGAGCGCAGCGCCGCCGAGGGCGGCACCCAGCTCGGCGGCGACGACACCAACCTGTACAGCCAGCTGGTCTTCGCCACCTTCTTCTGACCGGTCACCCTCCCTGGCCGGACCGCCCGGGGCAACGGGCGGCCCGGCATTTTTTTGCCAACGGCATAAGAAGACTCGCGCGGCGATCCTCTACCGCCGCTGCGGGTGCAAGCTGTCCGGTGGGCAATCGCTGCGCGAGTTGCCCATACGCCCCCGCCCTACGCCCCCGAATAGCCCTGACTGTGCAACCAGCCACGCAGCATCGCCTGCTGCGGCGCAGGCAGGTCGGCAGCCATCCGGGCGAACGGCTCGCCGGCCTGCAGGCGGCGCAGGCGCGGCGCCAGCTCGATGCCCTGCAGGTGCCAGATGCCCAGCGGCTGGTCGGCGCTGACCACCACCTCGGCCTCGGCCACCAGGTTGTCGCGCAGCACCGGCGCGCGTTCCACCCTGAGGCAGGCGAAGTCGGCCGGCGCGTGCAGCGGTTCCCTGTCCGGCCAGTTGGACCGCGCCGCCCAGAACGGCTGATCCGCCCAACGTTCTTCGAGTGCGTAGAAGTCGCGGCCGGTGCGGGCGAAGCGCTGGAACAGCTGCTCGACGCGGCGCTGGTGGAAGGCCAGCGCCAGCCCGGCGCACTCGGGACGGGTGAGCAGGGTGTTGATCACCGCCGGCGCCTGCAGCGCCGAGGACAGCGCCTGGAAGATGCCGTTGCCGGACAGCGGATCGACCGCCATGGCCGCATCGCCGACCCGCAGCCAGTTGGCGCCGCCGGTCTCCAGGGCGAGGATCGCCGTGCTGCTGCGCGCGTGCAGGGCGGCCGGCTGCAGCGCCTCGGCGCCGAACAGCTCGGCGACCCGCGCCGACTGCGCACGGCGCTGGGCGCACCATTGCAGCAGGGCATCGCGCGCCGGCAGCGCACCGCTGGCCGCGCCCAGGGTGATCTGCCAGTAGCAGCGGCCGTCTTCCAGGCGCGCCATCCACGCCCAGCCGTCCGGCAGGCTCTCCACCGCCGAACCGCCGCGCCCCGGCTCCTCCTGCCACTGGTTGAGCAGGCTGACCGTCTCCGGGCCGCGCAGGCGGCGGCTGCCGAGCGGTGCCTGGCGGCCGCGCGCCTCGACCAGGAACTGCGCCTGCAGTTGCTGCTCGCCGCCGCTGCCTTCCAGCAGCAGGCGGTGGCCGCCCGCGTCGCTGTGCCGCTCGCGCACCCGCGCCTCGATGAGCGGCACGCCGGCGGTGCGCAGGTCCTCGCGCAGCGCGGCGTCGAAGCGCGGGCGGTCGAGGAGGAATTCCTGGTTCAGCGCGCTCTCCGCGCCGTTCCACAGCACCCGCCGCGGCGAGGCGCGGTCGGCGCTGGCCAGCGCGTGGGTCAGGCCGGCCTGGCGCAGGCCGTCGAGCACCCGTTGGGATACGCCCTCCACCGCGGCGAAGCGCCGCCACTCGCCGACCACGCACACCTCGTAGCCGAGCCGGCGCAGGCCGATGGCCACCGCCACCCCGGCCGGGCCGGCGCCGAGCACCGCGATCTTCACCGCCTTCATGCCTGCCTCCCGCGCCGCTCCGGGCCGATGTATGCCGCCTGGCGGCGCAGATGTTCGAGCAGCGCCGCGCGGTCGCTGCCCGGATGGTCGTGCAGATGGCGGGCGAGCAGCCCGCTGAAGTTGGCGCAGGCCAGGCTGGCGCCGGCCAGGCCGCCGGCGGTGACCGGCGCGCCGAAGTCGGCCTGCGCGCTGTCCAGCCACGACCACTGCCCCGCCGCGCAGCGCGCGTCGCCGGTGATGCGCAGCACGCCCGGATAGCTGGCCGGCCACACCGGCTCGCCCTGCGCCGGACTGGCAGCGCACAGCAGCACCCCGGCGTCCAGCGCGCGCGCGCAGGCTTCGCGCAGCAGCGGACGGTCCTGGCGCAGGCCGAGGCTGAGGTTGATCAGCGCCACGTCCCGGTCGATGAGCCAGTGGATGGCCGCGGCGACCTGCAACGGGCTGGTCTGCCAGCGCTCGGCGAACACCTGGGCGACGCAGCCGCGCACCACGCCCGGCTGCAGCGCCAGCGCCTCCAGCACCGCCGTGCCGTGGCCGAGACGATCGGCCTGCGCCACGCCCTCCTGCAGCCCTTCCCCGTCCAGGCGGAAGGCGCGCGCCGCTGCTACCTGCGCGGCCTGCTGTGGCGCGTGGCCGCTGTCGACCACGCCGATCAGCAGCTCAGGTTTCATGGCTCATCTCCCGCCCCACGCGCTCGCGCAGCTGGCCGTCGGCCAGTTCCAGGTGCAGGTCGACCTCGGCCAGGGTCGAGGCGCGGTGGCTGATCAGGATGCGCGTGCGCCCGGCGAACAGCTGGTCGATGGCGGCGATCACCTCGCGCTCGGTGGCCTCGTCGACCGCCGAGGTGGCCTCGTCGAGCACCAGGATGCGCGGCTGCTGGAGCAGCGCGCGGGCGATGGCGATGCGCTGTTTCTGGCCGCCGGAGAGCTGCTGGCCGCGCTCGCCGAGCGGGCTGTCGAGGCCCTGCGGCAGGCTGGCGAGCAGCTCGTCGAGGCGCGCCAGCTGCGCCACCCGCTCGATCTCGGCGCGGCTGGCCTGCGGCGCGGCGTAGGCCAGGTTGTCGGCCAGGCTGCCGCGGAACAGCACGATGTCCTGACTGACCACCGCGATGGCGCGGCGCAGCTCGGCCAGCTCCAGCTCGCGCAGGTCGGCGCCGTCGAGCAGGATGCGGCCGCGCTCGGGGTCGTGGAAGCGCTGCAGCAGGTCGATCAAGGTCGACTTGCCGACCCCGGATGGGCCGCTGAGCGCCACCTTCATTCCGCCGGGCAGGCAGGCGGCCGCGCCGCGCAGCAGCGCCTCCTGGCGACCCTCGTGGCGGAACCACAACTCCTCCAGGCGCAGCTCGCCGACTCCTGCGGGCAGCGGCCGCGGATGGGCCGGCGCGGCGATGGCCGAGGGCTCGGCGCGCAGCTCCATGACCCGGCCGAGGCTGACGGTCATCCGCTGCAGCGCCACGTACAGGCCGAGCAGGCTCTGCACCGGCCCGACCGCCATGCCCAGGTAGGTGGAGAAGGCGATCAGCGCGCCGAGCTGCCAGCTGCCCTGCACCACCCAGTAGCCGCCGACGATGAACGCCGCGGCGCGCGACAGCGAGGTCAGGGTACCGGGCACCGCGTGGGTGAAGAATTCGGTGACCTGCAGGCGCAGCAGCTGGCTCATGTAGCCCTGGCCCAGGCGCTCCAGGCGCTGCGCCTCGCGCTCCTGCTGGCCGGCGGCCTGGATGAACTTCATCGCCGGCAGGGTCTCGACCAGGAACGAGGACACGTCCGCCGAACGCTCGCGCAGCGCGCGGCTGTGGCGCTCGACCTTGCGGCGCATCCAGCGCAGCCAGAGCACCTCCAGCGGCACCAGCACGGCGAGCAGCAGCGACAGCTGCCAGGACAGCGCCAGCATCAGCGCCACCGCCCCACACAGGCCGATCACGCTGGACAGCGCGGAGAACAGCGCGTCGACGGCGAAGCGCTGGATCTCGGCGACGTCGCCGTCGAGACGCGACAGCAGGTCGCCGATCCGTTTGCGCGCGTAGAAGGTCGGCGGCAGGCCCTGCAGGTGGCGGTACAGGGCGTCGCGCAGGGCGAACAGGATGCGCCCGGACAGACGGGTGTGCAGGTAGCGGTTGATCCCGCCGAGCAGGGTGCCGAGCACGCCGACGCCGATCATCGCCAGCGCCACCTGCAGCAGGTGGTCGAAGTCGCGCGCCAGCAGGCCTTCGTCGATCAGCGTCTTGGTCAGCCAGGGCTGCGCCAGCACCAGCAGAGAAGCGCACAGCGACAGGCCGAGCAGGCCGGCGATGGCCCGCCCGTGCGGGCGCACGAAGGAAAACAGCCAGCGCAGCGAACGCTCCAGCAGCGCGCGGTCGGGGCTGTCGATCAGGCGGACCAGCAGACTCAGCATGCCGGTCCGCCGCGCAGCTGCTTGAGCTTGCGGTACAGGGTCGCCCGGCTGATGCCCAGCGCCTCGGCGGCGGCGGAGACGTTGCCCTGGTGACGGTCGAGGGTGTCGCGGATCAGTTTCAGCTCGTTCTCGCGGATGCTGCTGGCCTGGCGGGTGCTGGCGGTCAGCTCGTCGAGCAGGCTGTCGCTCAGGTGGTCGAGGCCGAGCAGGCTCTCGTCGCCCTCGCGCATGGCCAGCGCGGCGCGCAGCACCATCTCCAGCTGGCGGATGTTGCCCGGCCAGTCGTACTGCTCGAACAGTTCGGTGAGGTCGGCGTCCAGGCGCACCTGCGGCGCGCCGAGCTTGGCCAGCAGGCGTTCGATCAGCGCGGCGAGGTCGTCGCGCTCGCGCAGCGCCGGCAGGCGCAGGCTGATGCCGTTGATGCGGTAGTAGAGGTCCTCGCGGAAGCCCTTGTCCTGCACCTGGGCGCGCAGGTCGCGGTGGGTGGCGCAGACGATCGCCACGTCGATGTCCTGCTCGGCGCCGCCGCCCAGCGGCAGCACCTTGCGCTCCTGCAGCACGCGCAAGAGGCGCGCCTGCAGGGCCAGCGGCATGTCGCCGATCTCGTCGAGGAACAGGGTGCCGCCGTGGGCCTGCTGCAGGCGGCCGACCATGCCGCCGCGGCGCGAGCCGGTGAAGGCGCCCTCGCGGTAGCCGAACAGCTCGGATTCGATCAGCCCCTCGGGGATGGCCGCGCAGTTGACCGCGACGAACGGCTTGTCGGCGCGCGCACTGGCCTGGTGCAGCGCCTGGGCGACCACCTCCTTGCCGGTGCCGGTTTCGCCGAGCAGCAGCACCGGCAGGCCGCCGGCCAGGCCCTGGCGGGCCATGCGCAGGGCGCGGGCCAGGCGCGGATCGTCGCCGGCCAGTGCTTCCAGGCAGTCGGCGCGCGCCGGCGTCGGCCGCACTCCCGTCCACAGGCCGGCGCTGGCGGCG
>NZ_SSTC01000147.1 GCF_004801855.1 Pseudomonas sp. A-1
CGGGGCGACCTCGGCCGGCGCTGCAGCCGCCTTGTCGGCCGTCGGCCGGAGCGGCAGCACCGTGGCCTTGCGCGGCATGACCGGCGGCTTGGCGGCCGGCACCTCCGTCTGCGGACGGGCGATCGGGGCCGGACGAACGCCCGGCGCTGCCTGCGGACGCGGCGGTTCGGCCTGCGGCGTCACCACCAGCAGTTCGGGGCGCGAGGGCGCGGCGAACGGCAGCGCCATGCGCGGCAACCAACTGGTCACCTGCATGGCGCCGAGGTAGGCGCGGCGGCGCTGTTCGTCGATCAAACGCCGTCCGCCTGCGGGTGGGTGCGATGGACGCCGGCCTGCATCAGGTTCAGCGCGTTGAGGTAGGCCTTGGCCGAGGCGGCGAGGATGTCGGTGTCGGCGCCGTTGCCGTTGACGATGCGCCCGCCCTTCTCCAGGCGCACGGTCACCTCACCCTGGGAGTCGGTGCCCTGGGTGATGGCGTTGACCGAATACAGCTGCAGGTTGGCCTGCGACTGGGCGATCGCCTCGATGGCCTGGAAGGTGGCGTCCACCGGGCCGGCACCGGAGGCCGCGACCTTGTGCTCGACGCCGTCGACGCTGAGCACCAGCTCGGCGTGCGGCACCTCGCCGGTGCGGCTGGTGACGCCGAGACAGACCAGCTTGAAGTGTTCCGGCGCCTCCTCGGCCAGGCTGTCGGTCACCAGCGCCTGCAGGTCCTCGTCGAAGATCTCGTGCTTCTTGTCGGCCAGCTCCTTGAAGCGGGCGAAGGCGGCGTTCAGCTCGGCCTCGCCGGGCAGGACGATGCCCAGCTCCTCGAGGCGCGCGCGGAAGGCGTTGCGCCCCGAGTGTTTGCCCATGACCATCTTGTTGGCGTTCCAGCCGACGTCCTGGGCACGCATGATCTCGTAGGTTTCGCGGTGCTTGAGCACGCCGTCCTGATGGATGCCCGACTCGTGGGCGAAGGCGTTGGCGCCGACGATGGCCTTGTTCGGCTGCACCGGGAAGCCGGTGATGCCGGAGACCAGCCGCGAGGTGCTGAGGATGTGCTCGGTCTCGATGCTGGTGTAGACGTCGAGCAGGTCCTTGCGGGTCTTGATCGCCATCACGATCTCTTCCAGCGCGGCGTTGCCGGCGCGCTCGCCGAGACCGTTGATGGTGCACTCCACCTGGCGGGCACCGGCGACCACCGCGGCCAGCGAGTTGGCCACGGCCAGGCCGAGGTCGTTGTGGCAGTGCACCGAGAACACCGCCTTGTCGGCGTTGGGGATGCGCTCGAGCAACTGGCGGATGGTGTCGGCGTACTGGTGCGGGATCGCGTAACCGACGGTGTCCGGGATGTTGATGGTGCGCGCCCCGGCGTCGATGGCCGCCTCGATGATCCGGCAGAGGAAGTCGATCTCCGAGCGGCCGGCATCCTCGCAGGAGAACTCCACGTCGGCGCACAGGCTGCGCGCCTTCTTCACCGCGCGCACTGCCTGCTCGATGACCTGATCCGGCTGCATGCGCAGCTTGTACTGCATGTGGATCGGGCTGGTGGCGATGAAGGTGTGGATGCGTCCGGAGTTGGCGTTCTTCAGCGCCTCGGCGGCGCGCTCGATGTCGGCGTCGAGGGCACGCGCCAGGCTGCACACGGTGCTGTCCTTGACCGCCTCGGCGACCGCCTTGACCGACTCGAAGTCACCCGGGCTGGCGATGGCGAAGCCCGCTTCGATCACGTCGACGCGCATGCGCTCCAGCGCCTTGGCGATGCGCAGCTTCTCTTCCCTGGTCATGGACGCGCCAGGGCTCTGCTCGCCGTCGCGCAGCGTGGTGTCGAATATGATGACGCGGTCGTTGCTCATGTCGGTCTCCTGGCGATCCGGTCGCCGGCGCGGGCGTGGCGCTGCACGCCGTTCTGGTTATCCGCAGATTGTGGCGCGAATCCCGCGGCCGGGAAAGCGCCTCGCCCGAGAGGTCACTGGGGCAGCGGGATCTTCGGTGCCCACTGCAGCCATTCTGCCTGCGGTTCGTCGAACAGCACGAAGGTCTGTCCCGGTTGCACCGGACGCTGCTCGTCGGGGGTGGCAAAGGCGATGCCACCGGCGACGATCGCCTCGACCGACTCGGTGCGTACCTGCATGCCCTTGAGCAGGCCGAAGTCGACATCGACGCCGCTGGCGTTCCAGAACCGGCTGCCGCCGCGCACCAGCGGCGCATAGCGCGGCTCGATGAGGATGTGGATCAGCACGCGGTCGGCGGTAGGCCCCAGCTCCAGGCGGACGACCTGGCCCACCGGCACCTGCCGGTAGGTCACCGGATCGCCGGCCTCGACCGAGCCGCTGCGCTCCGCACTCAGGACCAGTGCCAAGCCGTCGGCATCGACGGCCGCCTGCGGCGCCTGGGCCAGCAGTTCGAAGCTGCGCCGCGGCGCGCCGTCACCCGGCGACGGCTGCACTTCCAGATAGGGACCGCTGACCAGGGTATCGAGGTTGGCGGTGCGCGCCAGGCCCAGCTCGGGGCGCACCACCCAGAAGCGGCTGCCGGCGCGGGCGATGCGCTCCTCGGCCTGGCTGACACGCACATCGACCAGCACTGCGGCCAGGTCGTCGCTGAGGCGAACCCGCTCCACCCGGCCGACCTGCAGGCCCCGATAGCGCAGCGGGGTTCCCTCGCCCAGGCCATCGGCGCGCGCGGTGCGCAGCTCGATCAAGCGGCCGCGCTCGCGCGCCTGCCCCTCGTCGGCGAACAGCGCAAAACGCCGCGAGCGGGGTACCGGCGGCGCCTGTAGATCGGGGGTGTCGAAGGCGATGCCCCCCAGCACCAGGGTCTGCAGCGACTCGCTCTTCACCTCGACGCCGGACAGGCCGCCCTTGAGGGTGATGCCGCTGGCGTTCCAGAAACGCGTCGAGGCATTCACCAGTCCGGCATAGTCGGGCTCGATGTGCACGTCCAGCAGCACGGTGCGACGGTCGGGGGCGAGCTGGTAGTTCTGCACGCTGCCCACGCGCATCTGCCGATAGAGCAGCGGGCTGCCGACGTCCAGCGAGCCGAGACGATCGGTGCTCAGTACCAGGTGCAGGCCCGGGGCGTTCACGTCCAGTGGCGGCGCCTTGGGCCGGATGCTGAACTCGCGGGCCATGCTGCCTTCCCTGCCGAAGCGCACGGCGATGAAGTTACCCTGCACCAGCGCCTCGAGGCCGGTGATCCCGGCCAGCGAGATCGACGGCTTGACCACCCAGAACTCGCTGCTGCCGAGCAGCAGCTCCTCGGTGCGCGGGTCCATGGTCAGCTCGGCGATCGGCCGGGAAAAGTCGCGGCCCATGTCGATCTTGCGCAGCGTGCCGACCTGTACGCCATTGAAGATCACCGGTGTGCGTCCGGGCTGCAGGCCGCTGACGTCGTCCAGTTGCAGCTGGACCCGGAAACCGGCCTCGGCTGCCTCGAAGTCCTCGTACAGGCGGAAGGGGAAGGCCGGATCGGTCGGCGGGCTGTCCTGACGATGTTCCGGGGTGGCGAAGGCGATGCCACCGGTGGCCAGGCTGACCAGCGACTCGGTGCGCAGCTTGAAGCCGGACAGGCCGCCGCTGAAGCTGATGCCGCTGGCGTTCCAGAAACGGGTGTGCTTGCGCACCAGGTGGGCATAGGCCGGCTGGATGAAGATCTGGATCTCGACGGTGCGCTGGTCCTCGCCGAGGCGGTAGCTCTTGACCTGACCGACCTGGATCTGCCGGTAGAACACCGGACTGCCCTGGTCCAGCGAGCCGAGGCGATCGGCCTTGAGGGTGATGTGCAGACCGGGCAGCGCATCGGATAGCGCCGGCGGTTCGCTCAGCGCCTTGAAGGTGCGAGCCGGCTCGCCCTTCACCGGCTCGATGGCGATGTAGATGCCGGACACCAGGGTTTCCAGCCCGGTCACCCCAGCCAGCGATACCCGTGGCCGGACCAGCCAGAAGCGGGTGTTCTCGCTCAGGTAGTCCTCGGCCTCGCGGTTGATCTCGATGGTCGCATCGACGCCCTGCATGTCCGGGCTGACCTGCAGGTCGACGACCTTGCCGACCGGGATGCCCTTGTAGATGACCTGGGTCTTGCTGACCTGGATGCCGTCACCGTCGGCGAAGTGCACGCGGATCTCGATGCCGGCCTCGCTGAAGGCGCGCCACAGCAGCCACAGGCCGATGGCCAGGGCGAGCAGCGGCAGCACCCAGATGGCGGACCAGCTGCTGGTCCTGCGGATGTCGGGTTGGGCGAGTTCACTCATGGGGATGGTCTGCGTCGGTGTTGTCCCAGATCAGCCGGGGGTCGAAGGTGACCGCCGCCAGCATGGTGAGTATCACCACCGCGGCGAAGGCCATGGCGCCGGCACCGGCCTCGATGCTGGCCAGGTTGCCGAAGCTGACCAGGGCAACCAGGATGGCGATGACGAAGATGTCCAGCATCGACCAGCGGCCGATCCACTCAATGAAGCGGAACATGAAGATGCGCTGGCGCGGCGACAGCGGCAGGTGGCGCTGCACCGAGTAAAGCAGCAGGGCGATGCCGACCAGCTTGAAGGTCGGCACCAGGATGCTGGCGACGAACACCACCAGGGCGATGGGCAGCATGCCGGCATGGATCAGCTCCAGCACGCCTTCCATGATGGTCGCCGGGCTGCCCTGGCCGAACAGGTTGACGGTCATGATCGGCAGCAGGTTGGCCGGAATGTAGAGCAGCGCGGCCGCCAGCAGCAGCGCCCAGGTACGCGCAATGCTGTTGGGCCGACGGGCATGCAGGGGCGCCCCGCAGCGGCGGCAGCGCTGCCGCTCGCCGGGGACATGGTGACTGAGCTGGTGGCACTCGTCACAGACCAGGATACCGGCATCAAGCGCGCGCATCGTTCTCCGCCTCCAGAGCGTCCCAGATCTGCTGGGGCGACATGGTCACCTCCAGCCAGACCTGCGCAAGCAGCAGACCGACGAAGCAGAACAGTCCCGTGCCGAGGCTGAGATCGGCCATGTCGACCAGCTTGACGATGGAAACCAGGATGCCGATCAGATAGACCTCGAGCATCCCCCACTCGCGCAGGTGATGATAGGAACGATAGACGCCACGCCCCAGCCGCAGCCCCTTCCGCCAGCGGATGCACAGCAGCACCAGCAGCTGGCAGAGCAGCTTGAGCAGGGGCACCACCATGCTGCACAGGAACACCACCAGCGCCACCGCGACCATCCCGCTGCGGTAAAGGCTGACCACGCCGCTCCAGATGGTGTCCTGGGTGGTTTGGCCGAGCAGGTTGAGCTGCATGATCGGCAGGAAATTGGCCGGCAGGAACAGCGCCAGAGCGGTCAGTACCAGCGCCAGGCTGCGCCGCTCGACCTGCGCGCGACGTGCGAACAGTTCATAGCCACAGCGCGGGCAGGAGGCTTTCTGCTCCAGGGTCAGGTCAGGCTTGCGCATCAGCAGATCGCACTCGTGGCAGGCCACGAGCTGCTCCAGCGGCAGCTGCTGCAGGGGAACGGGGGATGGGGGCGCCGGATCGGGCATGCGCGTCACTCACGAGGCAATCAGGGCCATCTTATCCGAGCTGATCCTTCGGGCATCGAAGTTTTCAAGGCAAAAGCGAAACCCCGACCAGCGTGGCTGATCGGGGTTTCTGTATAGGTGCTTGACGATGACCTACTCTCACATGGGGAAGCC
>NZ_SSTC01000148.1 GCF_004801855.1 Pseudomonas sp. A-1
CGGCCGTCGACGGCCCCTTCGCCCAGGCCCGCGGCAGGCTGCCCTGGCCGGTGGACGGCCAGCTGCTGGCGCGCTTCGGCGCGCCGCGCGGCGATGCCCGGCTGAAGTGGGACGGCGTGCTGATCGGCGCCGCTGCCGGCACCCGCGTGCGCGCCATCCACGATGGCCGCGTGGTGTTCGCCGACTGGCTGCGCGGCGCCGGCCTGCTGGTGATCGTCGATCACGGCGGCGGCTACCTCAGCCTGTACGGCCACAACCAGACCTTGCTGAAGGCCGCCGGCGACCTGGTCAAGGCCGGCGAGGCCATCGCCACCGTTGGCACCAGCGGGGGGCAGGATACCCCGGCGCTGTACTTCGCCATCCGTCAGCAGGGCCAGCCCAGCGATCCGCTGCGCTGGTGCCGCGCCCAGGGCTGACCGCTCGCCCCATTCAGGAGTTGCTTCCATGTCGTCGCGTTACCGTCTCTCCGCCGTGGCCCTGTCCCTCGCCTTGCTGGGCGCGGCACCGCCGCTGCTGGCCGCGGAGGCGGCCGAGCCCACCGCCACAGATCGCGCCACCCTGCCGCTCGACGAACTGCGCACCTTCGCCGAGGTGCTCGAGCGGATCAAGACCGCCTACGTCGAGCCGGTCGACGACAAGACCCTGCTGGAGAACGCCATCAAGGGCATGCTCAGCAACCTCGACCCGCACTCCGCCTACCTGGAGCCGGAGGACTTCCAGGAACTGCAGGAGAGCACCAGCGGCGAGTTCGGCGGCCTGGGCGTCGAGGTCGGCCAGGAGGACGGCATGCTCAAGGTGGTCTCGCCGATCGACGACACCCCGGCGGCGCGCGCCGGCATCGAGGCCGGCGACCTGATCGTCAAGATCGACGGCCAGCCGACCAAGGGCTGGTCGCTGATGCAGGCGGTGGACAAGCTGCGCGGCAAGCCGGGCAGCCCGATCGTGCTGACCCTGGTGCGCGAGGGCGGCAAGCCGTTCGACGTGCGCCTCGAGCGCGCGGTGATCAAGGTGCGCAGCGTGAAGAGCGAGCTGCTGGAGAAGGGCTACGGCTACCTGCGCATCACCCAGTTCCAGATCAACAGCGGCGAGGAAGTCGGCAAGGCGCTGGCCAGGCTGAAGAAGGACAACGGCGGCAAGCTCAAGGGCCTGGTCCTCGACCTGCGCAACAACCCCGGCGGCGTGCTGCAGGCGGCGGTGGAGGTTTCCGACCACTTCCTCGACGACGGCCTGATCGTCTACACCAAGGGCCGCATCGCCAACTCCGAGCTGCGCTTCAGCGCCGACAAGGCCGACGCCAGCGAGAACGTGCCGCTGGTGGTGCTGATCAACGGCGGCAGCGCCTCGGCCGCGGAGATCGTCGCCGGCGCCCTGCAGGACCACAAGCGCGGCGTGCTGATGGGCACCGACAGCTTCGGCAAGGGCTCGGTGCAGACCGTGCTGCCGCTGACCAACGAGCGCGCCCTCAAGCTGACCACCGCGCTGTACTTCACCCCCAGCGGCCGCTCGATCCAGGCCCAGGGCATAGTTCCCGACATCGTCGTCGAGCGCGGCAAGGTGACCCGCGAGGACAGCCAGGGCCAGGGCATCAAGGAAGCCGACCTGCCCGGCCATCTGGGCAATGGCAACGGCGGCGCCGACAAGCCCAGCAGCAGCAAGCCGGCCACCCAGCCGGCGGAGAAGCCGCAGGACGAGGACTACCAGCTCAGCCAGGCGCTCAACCTGCTCAAGGGGCTGAACATCACCCGCCGGCCGTGAGTCGACGGAGGCGTCGCCGGGTAGGGTAGGTAACTCGCGCAGCGATTACCTACCATCCAGCCACGCCACCCAAGAGCGGTAGAGGATCGCTGCGCGAGTCCTCTACCCTACCGCCGGTTCCACAACGCAGAAGCCCGGGTCGATGCCCGGGCTTCTGCGTTTACAGCGTTGGCAGTCTTTGCCGCTCAGCGCACCACGATGCCGCGGCTGGCCAGGTAGGCCTTGGCCTCCGGCACGGTGTACTCGCCGAAGTGGAAGATGCTCGCCGCCAGCACCGCGTCGGCCTTGCCCTCGAGGATGCCGGCCGCCAGGTGCTCGAGGTTGCCGACGCCGCCCGAGGCGATCACCGGGATACCCACCGCCTCGCTGATGGCGCGGGTCACGCCCAGATCGTAGCCGCTCTTCACGCCGTCCTGGTCCATGCTGGTGAGCAGGATCTCGCCGGCGCCGAGGCCTTCCATCTTCTTCGCCCAGGCCACCGCATCCAGGCCGGTCGGCTTGCGCCCGCCGTGGGTGAAGATCTCCCAGCGGTCCGGCTCGCCGGGCCTGGAGACCTTCTTGGCGTCGATGGCCACCACGATGCACTGCGAGCCGAAGCGCTCGGCGGCCTCGCCGACGAACTCCGGGGTGAACACCGCGGCGGTGTTGATCGACACCTTGTCGGCACCGGCGTTCAGCAGGTTGCGGATGTCCTGCACGGTGCGCACGCCGCCGCCGACGGTCAGCGGGATGAACACCTGGCTGGCCATGCGCTCGACGGTGTGCAGGGTGGTGTCGCGCCCCTCGGAGCTGGCGGTGATGTCGAGGAAGGTGATCTCGTCGGCCCCCTGCTCGTCGTAGCGGCGGGCGATCTCCACCGGATCGCCGGCGTCGCGGATGTTCTCGAACTGGACGCCCTTGACCACGCGGCCGTTGTCCACGTCGAGGCAGGGGATGATGCGTTTGGCGAGGGCCATGGCTGTCTCTCTCGTCGGTTGCATGCCGGCTTCGCTGATGGCTCCCACGCTCTGCGTGGGAACCCCGCTCGGGACGCTCGGCGTCCCCGGCTGCGCCCCCACACCGGCGCATGGGGCGATCAATCGTTATCGGGACGCGGAGCGTCCCCGGTTGCGTTCCCACGCAGAGCATGGGAACGATCACTGCCTCAGCGCTTGAAGCCGTCGCACAGCGCCTGGGCTTCGGCCACGTCGAGGGTGCCCTCGTAGATGGCGCGGCCGGTGATGGCGCCGACGATGCCCGGGTTGCGGGTGTCGAGCAGCTTCTGGATGTCGCCGAGGTTGTGGATGCCGCCGGAGGCGATCACCGGGATGCGGCTGGCGTTGGCCAGGGCCACGGTGGCCTCGACGTTGCAGCCCTGCATCATGCCGTCCTTGGCGATGTCGGTGTAGACGATCGCCGAGACGCCGTCGGCCTCGAACTTCCTGGCCAGGTCGGTGGCCTGCACGCTGGAGACTTCCGCCCAGCCGTCGGTGGCGACGAAGCCGTCCTTGGCGTCCAGGCCGACGATCACCTTGCCGGGGAACGCCTTGCAGGCCTCGGCGACGAATTCCGGCTGCTTGACCGCCTTGGTGCCGATGATCACGTAGCTGACCCCGGCCCTGACGTAGTGCTCGATGGTCTCCAGCGAGCGGATGCCGCCGCCGATCTGGATCGGCAGGTTCGGGTAGCGCGCGGCGATGGCGGTGACCACCTCGCCGTTGACCGGCTGGCCCTCGAAGGCGCCGTTGAGGTCGACCAGGTGCAGGCGGCGGCAGCCGGCCTCCACCCACTTGGCGGCCATCGCCACCGGGTCGTCGGAGAACACCGTGGCGTCGTCCATCAGGCCCTGGCGCAGACGCACGCAGGCGCCGTCTTTGAGGTCGATCGCGGGGATAATCAGCATCGGTTGAACCTGCTCAAGTCTTGAATTCGGTAGGGGTCAGCTCTTCTCGAGCGCCCACAAGTCGCTCTCGATGCTCTCGAACCTGTCTTTCAGGTGCGCCTGCACATCGAGGATCGCCTTGTTGTAGTAGTGCGGGGCTATTTCTCGGGCGAACAGGTCCAGCAGCTCCTGCACCTCGAAGGCGCCCAGTTCCAGCTCGAAACGCTCGGCCAGGAAACGCTTGAGGATCTGCTGCGCCGCCTGCTCCTGCGCGCCATCCAGCGCGAGGAGCGGTGCCTTGCCCTTGGCCCGGCTCATTACCAGCGGCCGTCCCAGGCGACGAAGTTCTGCAGCAGCTGCAGGCCATGGGTGTGGCTCTTCTCCGGGTGGAACTGCACGGCGAAGCGCGAACCGTCGGCCAGCGCCGCGGCGAAGTCCTTGCCGTAGTGGCCGCGTCCGGCCACCTGCGCCGGATCGCCGGCCTCGACGTAGTAGCTGTGCACGAAGTAGAAGCGCCCGCCATCGGGGATCTCGTGCCACAGCGGATGGTCGATGCTCTGCTGTACCTCGTTCCAGCCCATGTGTGGCACCTTGAGGTGCTCGCCGCCTTCGACCATGTCCTTGCCGAAGAAGCGCACCTGGCCGGGGAACAGACCGATGCAGTCGACGCCGCCGTTCTCCTCGCTATGCTCGAGCAGCGCCTGCATGCCGACGCAGATGCCGAGGAACGGGCGGTCGGCGCTGACCTCGCGCACCAGCTCGTCGAAGCCCAGGCGACGGATCTCGGCCATGCAGTCGCGGATCGCGCCGACACCGGGGAACACCACGCGGTCGGCTTCACGAATGGTCTGCGCGTCGCTGGTCACCAGCACCCGGCCGGCGCCGACGTGCTCCAGCGCCTTGGCCACCGAGTGCAGGTTGCCCATGCCGTAGTCGATGACGGCGACGGTCTGCATCACAGGCACCCCTTGGTCGACGGCATCTGCCCGGCCATGCGCGGGTCCAGCTCGATGGCCATGCGCAGGGCCCGGCCGAAGGCCTTGAACACCGTCTCGATCTGGTGGTGGGTATTGGTCCCGCGCAGGTTGTCGATGTGCAGGGTCACCAGGGCGTGGTTGACGAAGCCCTGGAAGAACTCCTGGAACAGGTCGACGTCGAAGCCGCCGACCGTGGCGCGGGTGTAGGGCACCTGCATGGTCAGCCCCGGGCGGCCGGAGAAGTCGATCACCACGCGCGACAGCGCCTCGTCCAGCGGCACGTAGGAGTGGCCGTAGCGGGTCATGCCCTTCTTGTCGCCGATGGCCTTGGCGAAGGCCTGGCCGACGGTGATGCCGACGTCCTCGACGGTGTGGTGGTCGTCGATGTGCAGGTCGCCCTTGCACTCGATGTCGAGGTCGATCAGCCCGTGGCGGGCGATCTGGTCGAGCATGTGCTCGAGGAAGGGTACACCGATGTCGAATCGGGCCTTGCCGGTGCCATCCAGGTTGATGGAAACCTTGACCTGGGTTTCCAGGGTATTGCGCTCGACGGACGCCTTGCGTTCGGCCATTGCCAGCTCCACAGAATCACGGGCGGATGTGAGCGCGCATTATAGGCCGCGGCCGGGGCGGCGGGCTACCGGCGCCCCGGCGGAGCATCGGCGGTGCAAAAGGCATTAAGATGCGCCCATCGTCCGAAGGAGTGCCCCATGCCCGTAATCGTCGAAGCCGTCACCCAGCCCAGCGCGCAGGACCGTAGCGACCTGGAGAAGATCTACGCCGACGCCCCCGCCTGGCTGCTGGCCCCCTACCCCGACGCCGCCGCCCTGATCGACGCCGGCCTGGCCGAGAGCCGCCTGCTCGCCGGGCGCTTCAACGACCGCCTGCTCGGCGCCGCGCTGCTCGGCGAGGGCGAGGCGGGCTGCATGCTCTCGCACCTGTGCGTGCGCAGGATCACCCGCGGCCGCGGCGTGGCCGCGCGGCTGGTCGCCAAGGCCCGCGAGCGCGCCGAGGCCGCA
>NZ_SSTC01000149.1 GCF_004801855.1 Pseudomonas sp. A-1
CCGTCCGCTCAGGACTGAGGCGCACCGGCCGCGACGAGCAGCGCCGCCAGCGCGTTGCGGCACTCGGGCGCCAGGGCCGCGAGCCAGGCGCCCGGCTCGGCGCTCGGTGTCGCCGGCCAGTCCTCCGCCAGCGCCTGCAGCCGCTCCAGCAGCAGGCGTTCGGCCTGCAGTTCCAGCTCCGCCAGCTGCCGGCGCAGCTCGGCCAGCGTCGGGTCGTCCGCCGCCGGCGCCTTCCAGGTGCGACGCAGCCGGCGCAGGGGCAGGGTGACCGTCCGTTGCCAGGGCCCCGCCAGATCGCGGAGGGCGGCGACCCGCTCCGCCGCGACATCCACCCGGCGCCGCTCCAGCCACAGCGCGGCGAGCAGCAGGCAGACGTCGGCGTCGCGTTCGTCCTGCAGGCGCAGGCACAGCTCGGCCACCCCCGGGCGGGCGTAGAGCGCCACGGAAAAATCCCATAACGATTGCTGCATGCTGGCCTCCGGGCGAGGGACGGGGGAAGCTGGTAGACTTCGCCACCGCTGAATCCTCTCTCACGATCATGATCCGACTCCAGAATCTTATCCTGCAGCGTGGCCCGCAGCGTCTGCTCGACGGCGCCGAGCTGACCCTGCATCCCGGCCAGAAGGTCGGTCTCGTCGGCGCCAACGGCGCCGGCAAATCCAGCCTGTTCGCCCTGCTGCGCGGCGAACTGCACGCCGACGGCGGCGACTGCCTGCTGCCGGCGGACTGGCGCATCGCCCACATGCGCCAGGAGGTCGATACCCTCGAGCGCCGCGCGGTGGACTACGTGCTGGATGGCGACAGCAACCTGCGCCGCATCCAGGCCGAGCTGGCGACGGCCGAGGCGGCCCACGACGGCCATGCCCTGGCCCGCCTGCACAGCGAGTTCGACAGCGCCGACGGCTACACGGCCGACGCCCGCGCGCGCAAGCTGCTGGCCGGCCTCGGCTTCGACAGCGCGCAGATGGAGCGGGCGGTCGGCGACTTCTCCGGCGGCTGGCGCATGCGCCTCAACCTGGCGCAGGCGCTGATGTGCCCGTCCGAGCTGCTGCTGCTCGACGAGCCGACCAACCACCTCGACCTCGACGCCATCCTCTGGCTGGAAAGCTGGCTGAAAGGCTACCCCGGTACCCTGCTGCTGATTTCCCATGATCGCGATTTCCTCGATGCGGTGGTCGACCACGTGGTGCACCTCGAGCAGCAGAAACTGACCCTCTATCGCGGCGGCTACTCGGCCTTCGAGCGCACCCGCGCCGAACGCCTGGCCCAGCAGCAGCAGGCCTACGAGAAGCAGCAGGCGCAGCGTGCGCACATGGAAGACTTCATCCGCCGCTTCAAGGCCAAGGCCAGCAAGGCGCGCCAGGCGCAGAGCCGCATCAAGGCGCTGGAGCGCCTGGAGGAGCTGGCGCCGGCGCACATCGACTCGCCGTTCGACTTCCGCTTCCGCGAGGCCGACAAGGTCTCCAGCCCGCTGCTCGATCTGGCCGAGGGCCGCCTCGGCTACGGCGACAGGGCGGTGCTGGAGAAGGTCAAGCTGCAGCTGGTACCCGGCGCGCGCATCGGCCTGCTCGGCCCCAACGGCGCCGGCAAGTCGACCCTGATCAAGACCCTGGCCGGCGAGCTGCAGCCGCTCGGCGGACGCCTGATCCGCGGCGAGAACCTCGCGGTCGGCTACTTCGCCCAGCACCAGCTCGATTCGCTGGACCCCAAGGCCAGCCCGTTGCTGCACCTGGCGCGCATCGCTCCGGGCGAGCGCGAGCAGACCCTGCGCGACTTCCTCGGCGGCTTCGACTTCCGCGGGCCGCGCTGCGACGAGCCGGTGGTCAACTTCTCCGGCGGCGAGAAGGCACGCCTGGCGCTGGCGCTGATCGCCTGGCAGAAGCCCAACCTGCTGCTGCTCGACGAACCGACCAACCACCTCGACCTGGAGATGCGCTTGGCGCTGACCCTGGCCCTGCAGGACTTCGAGGGCGCGGTGCTGGTGGTGTCGCACGACCGCCACCTGCTGAAGAGCACCACCGACGAGTTCCTGCTGGTGGCCGACGGCCGCGTGCAGGCCTTCGACGGCGACCTCGACGACTACAGCCGCTGGCTGGTCGACTACCGCGCCCGCCAGCAGCCGGTGGTCGAGGCGGCGCCGGGCGCCGACAGGACCGACAAGCGTGCCCAGCGCCAGGCCGCCGCCGCCCTGCGCCAGCAGCTGGCGCCGCGCAAGAAGGCGGCCGACAAGCTGGAGAAGGAGCTCGGCAGCGTGCAGGAGAAGCTGGCCGCGCTGGAAACCCGCTTGGGCGACAGCGCCCTCTATGAGGCGGCGCGCAAGGACGAGCTGCGCACCCTGCTGGCCGAGCAGGCCACCCTCAAGACCCGCGAGGCCGAGCTGGAGGAGGCCTGGCTGCTGGCTCTCGAGGAACTCGAGGCGCTGGAAGCCGAGCTGGGAGGCGCGGCGTGAAGGTCTGGCTGGCGCAGTGGCTGGGCGCCTGGAGCGAAACCCTGCTGCTCGGCGGGCAGATCCTGCTGATCCTGCTCGCCGGCTACGTGCTGCAGCGCCTGGTGGCGCGCGGCCTGACCCGTCTGGCCAACCGCTACCACCTGCCCGGCGAGTTGCTGCTGCCGCTGCGCGGCGCCCTGCGCTGGCTGATCATGGGCAGCGCGCTGATGCTGGCGCTGGAGCACCTGGGCGTGTCCGCCGGCGTGCTGTGGGCGGCCTTCTCCGGCTTCGTCGCGGTGGCCGCGGTGGCCTTCTTCGCCGTGTGGAGCGTGCTGTCCAACCTGTTCTGCGCGGTGCTGATCTTCACCATCGGGCCGTTCCGCCTGGGCGATCGCGTCGAGGTGCTGGAGGCCGCGGACAAGCCCGGCGCCAAGGGCCGGGTGATCGCCATCAACCTGCTGTACACCACGCTGGAGGAAGACGCCGAGAACGGCAGCGGCGCGCTGGTGCAGATCCCCAACAGCCTGTTCTTCCAGAAGGTCGTGCGCCGCTGGCGCGGGACCGAACATCAACTCACTCCAACCACTACCCCCAACGAGACCTGAACCATCATGGAATGGCTGACTAGCCCGGAAATCTGGGTTGCTTTCCTCACTCTGACCGCCCTGGAGATCGTCCTCGGCATCGACAACATCATCTTCATCTCGATCCTGGTCGGCCGCCTGCCCAAGGAGCAGCAGGCCAAGGCGCGCTTCTTCGGCCTGGCGCTGGCCATGGGCACGCGCATCCTGCTGCTGCTGTCGATCGCCTGGGTGATGCGCCTGACCGCCGACCTGTTCACCGTGCTCGGCCAGGGCGTCTCCGGCCGCGACCTGATCCTGTTCTTCGGCGGCCTGTTCCTGCTGTTCAAGAGCACCATGGAGATCTGGCACAGCGTCGAGGGCGAGGAGGAAGCGGGCGAGGAGGGCGGCGTGAAGAAGGCCGCCTTCATGAGCGTGATCCTGCAGATCGCGGTGATCGACATCATCTTCTCGCTGGACTCGGTGATCACCGCGGTCGGCCTGGTGTCGAACGTGCCGGTGATGGTCGCCGCGATCATCATCGCCGTGCTGGTGATGATGCTGGCCGCCGGCACCATCAGCGACTTCATCGAGAAGCACCCGTCGCTGAAGATCCTCGCCCTGTCGTTCCTCATCGTGGTCGGCACCCTGCTGGTCGCCGAGGCGTTCGATGTGCACGTGCCCAAGGCCTACGTCTACTTCGCCATGGCCTTCTCGCTGGGCGTCGAGGCGCTCAACATCCGCATGCGCACCGCGATGAAGCGCAAGCTCAAGGAGCCGGTCAAGCTGCACAAGGACCTGCCGGACTGAGTGCTGGCGGGGTAGGCCGAAGCCTGTCCGCATGCCATGCTGTACCCGCGCCGGCCCGTCATGGGCCGGCGTCGTTTCCGCCATCCTCTACCGGAGAATGCCCCATGAGCCTGGAAACCTGGCTTGCCTTCTTCGCCGCCTGCTGGGTGATCAGCCTGTCGCCCGGCGCCGGCGCCATCGCCTCGATGTCCAGCGGCCTCAACTACGGCTTCCGCCGCGGCTACTGGAACGCCATCGGCCTGCAGCTGGCGCTGGCCCTGCAGATCGCCATCGTCGCCGCCGGCGTCGGCGCCATCCTCGCCACCTCCGAGCTGGCCTTCGCGGCGATCAAGTGGTTCGGCGTCGCCTACCTGGCCTGGCTGGGCTGGAAGCAGTGGTGCGCGCCGGTCGGCGAGCTGGCCACCGAGAACGGCGGACGCCCGCTCGGCCGGCCGCTGACCCTGGTGCTGCGCGGCTTCGTGGTCAACGCCAGCAACCCCAAGGCCATCGTGTTCATCCTCGCCGTGCTGCCGCAGTTCCTCGACCCGGCCCGTCCGCTGCTGGCCCAGTACCTGGCCATGGCGGCGACCATGATCGCCGTCGACCTGGTGGTGATGGCCGGCTACACCGGACTGGCCGCGCGGGTCCTGCGCCTGCTGCGCACGCCGCGCCAGCAGCGTCTGCTCAACCGCACCTTCGCCAGCCTGTTCGTCGCCGCCGCGGGCCTGCTGTCGCTGGTACGTCGCGCACCGGCCTGAGGACTTTCGCGGCGAATCGTCGCAGCCGCTGGCCGGGATGGCCCTTGAGTGACGCCGCAATGAGGCGTAAAAGGGCAATGGCATTTGTTCTCATTTGGGATTCACTCATGCTTACCCGCAAGCGATTTCTGAGCTGGCTGCTGCTGCCCGTGCTGGCGCTGTGCAGCCTGATGGCCCTCGCCGAACCCGAGGGCGCCGCCCAGGCCCTGCACCTGCTGAGCTACCTGGGCGCCGACTACCCGGCCACGGTGGCCGCCGGCCAGGTGGTCGACAGTGGCGAATACCAGGAGCAGCTGGAGTTCCATGGCGTGCTGGCCGGGCTGGTCGCCGCGCTGCCGGCCAACGCCGGCAAGGATGGCCTGCTGCAGGGCGTCGCCCGTCTCGGCGACAGCATCCGCGAGCGCCGCGACGGCGCCGCGGTGGCCGACCAGGCACGCCAGTTGGCCGCCGATCTGGTGGCGAGCTACCGGATCAGCCTGACTCCGCGCATCACTCCCGACCCGGCGCGCGGCGCGGCGCTGTTCGCCCAGCACTGCAGCGTCTGCCACGGCGAGGGCGGGCTCGGCGACGGCCCGGCGGGGATCGGCCTCGAGCCGCCGCCGGCGAACATGCGCAATGCCGCGCGCATGGACAGCCTGAGCCTCTACGACCTGTACAACAGCATCGGCCTCGGCGTGGAGGGCACCGACATGCCGGCCTTCGCCGCGCAGCTCGACGAGCGCGCGCGCTGGGATCTGGCCAGCCATGTCGCCGGCTTCAGCGCCGATCCCGCTGCGGCACGCGGGGCGAGCTTCAGCCTCGAGCAACTGGCCGGGCAGACCCCGCAGCAGGTCGCGGCCGAGCAGGGGCCTGCCGCGGCGGCCGCCCTGCGCGCCCAGCGAGCGGCGCCGCC
>NZ_SSTC01000150.1 GCF_004801855.1 Pseudomonas sp. A-1
CGGGGCGACCGCCGCGGGCGGTTGCACGGCCGGTGCAGGAGCCGGTGCAGGTGCCGCCGGAGCTGCCGGCGCCGGGGTCTTGACGGCGACGGGTGCAGGCTCGGGCGTCCGGGCTGCCGCCGCGACAGCGGCCTCGGGCGCGAAGGCCGCCACCAGCTGGGCGATCGGCTCCAGCCCGCCACTGGCCGCCGGCTCATCACCGATGCCGAGCACGCAGATCTCCAGCTGCTCGGGCTCGACGATGAAGCACATCACCGCCTCGATGTCGCCGGGATCCTCCTCGGACAGCAGCTCCACCTCGTAGCGCTGCTGGTCGCCCCCCTGACAGACGATGGTGCCGAACTGCTTGAGCTCGTCGACCAGCAGCTGGCGATCCTTGTCCTTGACGCCCAGCAGCGCCACGCACAGACGCGCCTGACCGCCCTCCGCGGCGTCGGCCTGGGGCGCGACGACCGGCGCGACCGGCTCCGGCTCGATCACCGGCGCCGGAGCAGGCGCCGGGGCAGACGCCGGGATGGCCGCGGCAGCGGCCGGGGCGTGGCCGATCTCCTCGAGCGCCAGCTGCTGCAGGGTCTGGCAGATGCGCGCGAAGGCCTCGGCATCCGGCTCGGCGTTGTGTCGGTAGGCGTCCAGCTGGTCGTGCAGCATGTCCTTGGTTTCCAGGAACAGGTCGACGATGTCGCGGCGCAGCTTCAGCTCGCCGCGGCGCAGGTGGTCGAGCAGGTTTTCGAAGATGTGGGTGGTCTTCTGCAGCACATCGAAGCCGAAGGTGCCGGCGCCGCCCTTGATCGAGTGCGCCGCGCGGAAGATGGCGTTGAGCTGCTCGGGGTCCGGATCGTCGATATCCAGCTCCAGCAGATGGCGCTCCATGTCGTCCAGCAGCTCCGCGGCCTCTTCGAAGAAGGTGGCGTAGAATTCGGTGATATCCATGCAGGCTCTCACTCGGGCGTGGGGGTGGTGCCGGAAGCGGGCGCGACGTCGGGCGTCGGCACGGTTTCCGGGGTAAAGGAACTCTGCTCCAGGATCGCCGCGGCGGTGCGCGAGTCGAGGACGATCACCGCGATGCGCCGGTTCATCGGATCCTGCGGGGCGGCACCGGCGAAGGGCACGCGGTCGGCCATGCCGGCCACCCGCAGCAGCTTGTCGAGGGCCAGGCCGCCAGCCACCAGCTCGCGCCGCGAGGCGTTGGCCCGCTCGCTGGACAGCTCCCAGTTGCCGTAGCCGGCCTCGCCGCCCGGATAGGGCCGGCTGTCGGTATGGCCGGTGATCTGGATACTGTTGGGCAGCTCGTTGAGCATCGGCGCGATGGTCCTCAGCAGGCTGCGCAGGTAGGGGGCGACCCGCGCGCTGCCGACCTCGAACATCGGTCGCGACTCGGTATCCACCAGCTGGATGCGCAGCCCCTCGGGAGTCAGCTCGAGGCGGATCTGCTCGCGCAGCTCGCGCAGCGCCGCATCGCTCTCGATCACCTTCTCGATGCGCTGCTTGAGGTCCTGCAGGCGCGCCTGCTCGTCGCTGCTGCGCGTCCTCTCGCGCAGGTCGATGCGCATCTGCTCGCCTTCGGCATGGGTCGGGTCGGGGCCGCCGCCGGGAATCGCGCTGTCGCTGGCGGTGGGCTTGTCGCCGCCGGCCATGGCCACCAGCAGCGGCGTGCTGAAGTACTCCGCCACCGCCTGGCGGGTCTTGTCGTCCGAGGAGGCGAGGATCCACATGACCAGGAAGAACGCCATCATGGCGGTCATGAAGTCGGCGAAGGCGATCTTCCAGGCGCCGCCGTGATGGCCATGGCTGACCTTCTTGCGGCGGACGATGATGATCGGGCGGTCGTGGTCGCTCATGCGCTACCTGCCGCGGCCGCCGGCTTGTGGTTGCGCACGTGCTCCTCCAGCTCGGCGGCGGTCGGCCGCTCGACGGTATCCAGCGCCTTGCGGCCGAACTCCACGGCGATCTGCGGCGGGTAGCCGTTGATGCTGGCCAGCAGGGTCACGCGCAGGCACTGCAGCATCTTCACCGCCTCGGACACCTGGCGGCCGATGCGGCTGGCCAGCGGGGCGACGAAGCCGTAGGCCAGCAGGATGCCGAGGAAGGTGCCGACCAGGGCGTGGGCGATCATCATGCCCATCTCGTCCGGCGGCGCGCCGGCGGCGGAACTCAGGGTCTTCACCACACCCATCACCGCGGCGACGATGCCGAAGGCCGGCAGGCCGTCGCTGACCTTGGTCAGCGCGTCGGCCGGCAGGTGCGCCTCGTGCTCGAACGACTCGATCTCGTGGAGCATCAGCTCGTCGATCTCGTGGGCGCTCATGTTGCCGCTGACCATCAGGCGCAGGTAGTCGGTGAGGAAGTGCATGATCATGGTGTCCTCGAGCAGCTGCGGATGCTCGGCGAACAGCGCACTTTCGGCCGGACTGTCGATGTCGCGCTCGATCGACAGCATGCCGTCGCGGCGGGCCTTGGCCAGCAGCTTGTACTGCAGGGCCAGCACCTCCATGTACATCGCCTTGTCGTACTTGAGGCTGCGCTTGAGGGTGGAGGCGGCCTTGAAGGTGCTCTTGATCGCCTTGCCGTGGTTGGCAGCGAGGAAGGCGCCCAGCGCCGCGCCGCAGATGATCAGCACTTCGGTGGGCTGATACAGCGGGCCGAGACTGCCGCCTGACAACACATAGCCACCGAACACGGAGATGAGTACCACGGCGAATCCGATCACGATCAGCACGACAACACTTCCTTGGGTCAGATCAGGAGATGACCTGAGTGCTATCGGCAGTCGCGGGCGAAACTTGAGGGCGGCAATGCGCGGAGCGCCGAACGGCGCAGGTACGACAACGCGAGGATGGGCAGACCAGCCGGGGCGCCACGAACGGGCGCCCCGGAGAGGGCATCAGCCGCCGGCGACCGCCAGCGGCGCATCGCCGAAGCCGGCGTCACCGGCATTGGCGGAGGCTTCCAGACTGGCCTCGCGGTGCTTGCGCGTCTTGCCGGCGCGCGAAGGAGGCTGGCAGATCCCGCAGACATAACCACGCTTGGGCGCATGGGCATGGGCCACGAAGCGACCGCTGCAACTGGTACAGCGCACCAGTTCGAGCATCTCGCTTTCGAAGAAACGCACGAGGGTCCAGGCCCGGGTCAGCCCGAGCACCACCTCGCTGTCCTCGGCCAGCTCGACATGCTCGAGATACAGGCGATAGGCCTTGACGAAGGCCTCCATGCGCTCGCAGCCATGGCTGAGCACCAGGCTCTCGTAGATGTTGTAGAACAGCGAGGAATGGATGTTCGGCAACCAGGTCACGAACCAGTCGGTAGAGAACGGCAACATGCCTTTCGGCGGCGAAACGCCGCGCACTTCCTTGTACAGGCGAATCAGCCGCCCACGGCTGAGGTCCGTCTCCGTTTCGAGCACCTGCAGCCGTGCCCCCAGCTCGATCAGATCGATCGCCAGCTGCACCTGCTGCATCTCGTTGAGCAGACTCTTTTCGCTCATGACGGACTCACTCAGCCTGCAGATGCAACCGCTGGCGCCACCGAAGCCATCAGCAGGGCGGCATGAATCCGCCCCAGATCCTGCTCGCGCTGGCTCTGGGTCAACTGCGCCAACTGGTCGGCATCGTCCAGCACCATGCGGCACAGCAGCTGACGGGTGCGGGACAGCTGCATGAGCTGCTTGGCCGAAAGTCCGCCGATCAGTTCGGCAGTCTGGGGGCTGAGCTTAAGACGAAACTGCGCCGTGACCGGATCCTCCCGCAGCAGCTTCTGCGCCAGCAACAGATAGGAAAGATTCAGCTCCTGGATATCATCCAGCAGGCTATCGACACTCATGGAAATCCCTTGAATTTCATACGTCATCAAGGCTGCACGCCGCCTAGCGACTCAAGCTAATAGTTGTACACAACCGTGACAGCGCTTTTGGCGCCACTCTTGGCATTGGACTCCGGCTGTGCATGGATGAAGGATCGGCGACACTTGCCTGACGCCCAAGTTCCGCCGACGCCGGCATGCTACCACGCAAAAATGTGAACCTGATAGCACCACTAAAGGACACATGAGGACTACGACTGAGAGCACTTCTCACAAGATCGGGCAAAACGCCCCAAAAATGGCAAATTGGCGCCAAAAAAACACTTGCATAAAACCTATACAGTTGTTAAAGGCCGGCGCCGACCCCACACACCCTTGACCTGAATCAACGATATGGCGCTATTCTTGCAGCGCCTGCAGCCCGCCCGCCCAGGCCAGCAGCTCACCGACCACCTGATACAGCTGCGGCGGAATCCGCGCATCGAGGTCCACCTGCATCAGCAGGCCGACCAGCTCGGGCGAATCGTGGATCGGCACGCCATGCCGGCGCGCCTCGGCGATGATCCGCTCGGCCACCTCGCCATAGCCCTTGGCCACCAGCCGCGGCGCCTCCTCGCCGTCACGGTAGGCCAGCGCCAGCGCCTGGCGCCGCCGCACATGGGAACGCTCATCCGCCATCGCCCACCTCCGCCTCACGCTCGATCAGGTGCAAGCGCACCTCGCTGAAACCATGGCCGGCCAGGCGCTCCTCCAGCACTCCGCGAGTCTGCGCGAAATAGCCGCGCAGGCTGGCCGACTCGGTCTGCAGGGTCAGCGCCAGCCGCTCGCCCTGCAGGCTGATCGCCACCTCCAGCTCGCCATGCCCTTCCAGGCGCAGGGCCAGGCGCACCTGCCATGCGCCCTGCCCGGCTGAAGTTTCACCCTCGCCTTCGCCGCCACTCTCCGCCTGCGCCTCCGCCGGCGGCGGCTGGATGCTCAGCGCCATGAACACGCCAGCCCAGACATTGCCCTCCCAGCGCACCTGCGGCTGCGCCAGCATCTCCAGCTGCTGGCGCAGCAGCGGCAGCTGCGCCTCGCCGGCATCCCCGCCGTCATGCCTGGCGTTCGCCAGCCTTTCATCTGCAGCGGGCGATCCCGGCTCGACCGACGACAGACGCTCGGCGGACGCCGCAGGCACCGGCTCGCCGGGCGACTCCTGCGCCAATGGCGCCGCCTGCACCGCAGCCGGCGAAGCAGACACCGGGACCGCCCGCATCTGCGGCTCCTGGCGCAACGCCTCGAGCGGCAGCTCGCCGCGCGACCAGCGCGCCACATGCGCCTCGTAGAACAGCCCGCTGGACTGGATGCTCTGCTGCAACTGCCCGGCGACCAGCGCAGCGGACTGCGGCCCGGCCGGCGCCGCGGCCAGCAGCGGGCCGGCGGGAGCGATGACCGCCGGCGGTGCCGGAAAACGCTGCAGCAGGTCGCCGATCAGCCGCGCCGCGGCGCTGAACGAGGTGGTGGTCGAGGGCTGCGGCTGGGCGGGCGGCGCGACCTCGGC
>NZ_SSTC01000151.1 GCF_004801855.1 Pseudomonas sp. A-1
CGGCGGCGCGGGCGGCCAGCGCCGCCGGCAGCACGCCGCGCACGGCGCGCAGGGCGCCGGAGAGGGCCAGCTCGCCGAGGCACTCGAGGTTTTCCAGGCTGGCGGCGGGCAGCTGGCCGCTGGCGGCGAGGATGCCGAGGGCGATGGCCAGGTCGAAGCGGCCGCCGTCCTTGGGCAGGTCGGCGGGGGCCAGGTTGAGGGTGATGCGCCGGCTGGGGTAGTCGAAGCCGCAGCTCTGGATCGCGCTGCGCACGCGGTCCTTGCTTTCGCGCACGGCGGTTTCCGGCAGGCCGACCAGGGTCAGCGAGGGCAGGCCGTTGGCCAGGTGGGCCTCGACGCTGACGGCGGGGGCGTCGATGCCGAGCTGGGCACGGCTGTGGACGATGGCGAGGGACATGATCGCTCCTTGATCGGGTGTCCCGGGGCGGCGCTTACGGCTGCGGCGGCTCCAGGCGGGCTTCCAGTTCGGCGACCCGGGCCTCGAGGGCCTCCAGGCGCGCGCGGGTGCGGGCCAGTACCGCCATCTGCGCGTCGAATTCGTCGCGGCCGACCAGGTCGAGTCTGGCGAAGGCGCCCTGCAGCAGGGCCTTGAACTGGGCCTCCAGTTCGGGGCGCGGCAGCGGCGAGTCGGCGCCGAACAGGCGGCTGGTCTGGCTGGCGAGAAGGTCGAGAACGGCTTTGGGCGGCAGCATGGCGGTCTTCCATCAACGGGAGCGGCCAGTCTAGCAAAGGCGTCGTCGCACCTGCGACGTGCGCGCAGGGCAGCGACGTTCCAGAGGGGTGCGTGGCGGCGCGCCGGCTGCGCACTTTCATGGTGCGTTCCGCTGTGGGAATGGTGGCGCGCTGGGCGTTTTTTGCCCTTCGTTGTGGGCGTTGCGCACTGTTGTGGTGCAAAAAACGGCGGCGGTCCCCCTGGCGCGCCCGGGTGGCGGGATAACTCCCTGAAAAAACAGCAAATGCGAAAAGCTGGCAAGGATTCTGCTTATGCCTGTACAGCCGGTGCCCGGGTGCAAGAGCGTCGGGCAGGGCGAGGCAGGGGAGTGCTTCGCCAGCAGCCGCCGGCCGACGTTGAATCCAGCCTGCGCGGCGTCTGCCACCTGTTACAAACGTCGGACTCTGCGCTTAGACTTGTCATGGGTTCGTTGTTCCTGGGGCAAGTCCACCATTACGGGAGAAACTTTCATGAAGCTAGTCACCGCCATCATCAAGCCGTTCAAGCTCGACGACGTGCGCGAGTCGCTGTCGGAAATCGGCGTGCAGGGCATTACCGTCACCGAGGTCAAGGGCTTCGGCCGTCAGAAGGGCCACACCGAGCTGTATCGCGGCGCCGAATACGTCGTCGACTTCCTGCCCAAGGTGAAGATCGAGGTGGCCGTCGCCGACGACCAGCTGGACTCGGTCATCGACGCCATCACCAAGGCGGCCAACACCGGCAAGATCGGTGACGGCAAGATCTTCGTGGTCAACCTGGAGCAGGCCATCCGCATCCGTACCGGCGAAACCGGCACCGACGCGATCTAACCGCACCGCGCTACCTACTACTCCACCGAACCCCAACGCCCCAGGAGTAACACATGACTCTGCGCAAGATCGCAGGGCTAGGAGCCCTATTGTCTGTCGTCAGCCCGGGCCTGGCCCTGGCGGCCGAAGGAGCGACCCTGAACAGCGGCGACACAGCCTGGATGCTGACCGCCACGGCTCTGGTCCTGTTCATGACCATTCCCGGTCTGGCCCTGTTCTATGGCGGCATGGTCCGCTCCAGAAACATTCTTTCGGTGATGATGCAGTGCTTCGCCATCACCGGCCTGATGAGCATCCTCTGGTTCGTCTACGGCTACAGCCTGGCCTTCGACACCACCGGCATGGAGGCTGGAGTGACCAACTTCAGCTCCTTCGTCGGTGGCCTTTCCAACCTGTTCCTCGGCAAGCTGACCAAGGAGGCCCTGATCGGCGCCTTCCCGGAAAGCGTGTTCGTCACCTTCCAGATGACCTTCGCGATCATCACCCCGGCGCTGATCGTCGGCGCCTTCGCCGAGCGCATGAAGTTCTCCGCCATGCTGATCTTCATGACCGTGTGGTTCACCCTGGTCTACGCGCCGATCGCGCACATGGTGTGGGCCGGTGACGGCGCGCTGATGTGGGACTGGGGCGTGCTCGACTTCGCCGGCGGCACCGTGGTGCACATCAACGCCGGTATCGCCGGCCTGGTGGCCTGCATCGTGCTGGGCAAGCGCAAGGGCTACCCGACCACCCACATGGCGCCGCACAACCTCGGCTACACCCTGATGGGCGCCGCCATGCTGTGGGTCGGCTGGTTCGGCTTCAACGCCGGCTCGGCGATCGCCGCCAACGACACCGCCGGCATGGCCATGCTGGTGACCCAGATCGCCACCGCCGCCGCCGCGCTGGCCTGGATGTTCGCCGAGTGGCTCACCCACGGCAAACCCAGCGCGCTGGGCATCGCCTCTGGCGTGGTCGCCGGCCTGGTCGCCATCACTCCGGCCGCCGGCACCGCCGGCCCGGCGGGCGCCCTGGTGATCGGCCTGGTGTCCGGCGTGGTGTGCTTCTTCTGCGCCACCAGCCTCAAGCGCAAGCTCGGCTACGACGATTCGCTGGACGCCTTCGGCGTGCACGGCGTCGGCGGCATCGTCGGCGCCATCCTCACCGGCGCCTTCGCGGCACCGGCCCTGGGCGGCTTCGGCGAGGTGGAGAACATCGGCCTGCAGCTGTGGATCCAGCTCAAGGGCGTGCTGTTCACCGTGGTCTACACCGCCATCGTCACCTTCGTGATCCTCAAGGTGGTCGACATGGTCGTCGGTCTGCGCGTCAGCGAGGAGCAGGAGACCGTCGGTCTCGACCTGTCCGAGCACAACGAGCGCGGCTACAACCTCTGAGGACGTAGCGGGCGCCCGGGAAACCGGGCGCCCGCCCAGCGGCGCGCCAGCGCCCCCGGCAAAAGGCTTTTGTCATGGATACCAATGCTCTGATTCCGCTCCAGTATGCGCTGGACACCTTCTACCTGCTGCTCTGCGGCGCCCTGGTCATGTGGATGGCCGCCGGCTTCGCGATGCTCGAGGCCGGTCTGGTGCGCGCCAAGAACACCACCGAAATCCTCACCAAGAACGTCACCCTGTACGCCGTGGCCTGCGTGATGTACCTGCTGGTCGGCTACCACATCATGTACTCCAGCCCCGAAGGCGGCTTCCTGCCGAGCCTGGGCTTCCTGATCGGCGACGAGCACGCCGTCGACCTGGTCGCCGCCGGCGGCGACGACGCCCCCGCCTACGCCAAGCGCGCCGACTTCTTCTTCCAGGTGGTGTTCGTCGCCACCGCCATGTCGATCGTCTCCGGTGCGGTGGCCGAGCGCATGAAGCTGCTGGCCTTCCTCGCCTTCGCGGTGGTGATGACCGGCTTCATCTACCCGGTCCAGGGCTACTGGAAGTGGGGCACCGGCTTCCTCAACCAGGCCGGCTTCCTCGACTTCGCCGGCTCCGGCGTGGTGCACCTGTGCGGCGCCACCGCGGCCCTGGCCGGCGTCCTGCTGCTCGGCGCGCGGCGCGGCAAGTACGGAGCCAACGGCCAGGTCAACGCCATCCCCGGCGCCAACCTGCCGCTGGCGACCCTGGGCGCGCTGATCCTGTGGTTCGGCTGGTTCGGCTTCAACGGCGGCTCGCAGCTCGCCATCAGCAGCATCGAGAACGCCAACGCGGTCGCCTCGGCCTTCGTCAACACCAACATGGCCGCGGCCGGCGGCATGCTCGCCGCGCTGATCGTCGCGCGCCTGCTGTTCGGCAAGTTCGACCTGACCATGGCCCTCAACGGCGCCCTGGCCGGCCTGGTGGCGATCACCGCCGAGCCGGTGACCCCGTCGGCGCTGGCCGCCGTGCTGATCGGCGGCGTGGGTGGCGTGCTGGTGGTGGTCGGCGTGCTGACCCTCGACAAGCTGAAGATCGACGACCCGGTGGGCGCCATCTCCGTGCACGGCCTCGGCGGCCTGTGGGGCCTGCTGGCGGTGCCGCTGACCAACGACGCGGGCAGCTTCGCCGCCCAGCTGCTCGGCATCGTCTGCATCTTCGGCTGGGTGTTCGCCGCCAGCCTGGTGATGTGGGGCATCCTCAAGGCGCTGATCGGCCTGCGCGTCGACGCCGAGGACGAGTACACCGGCGTGGACATCGCCGAATGCGGCATGGAGGCCTACCCGGAGTTCACTCGCAAGAGCTGATCCGCGGGGCTGCCGCAGACGCGACGAGGGGCACCTGCGGGTGCCCTTTGCTTTTTCTCGCGGCACGCTAGAATGCGCGCAAACGGGCCGGCCCGCCCTCCCGGCCCCGCCGCAGCGGGGCGACGGCGGGGGTGGGGCCGGCAAATCTGCACCGGCGGCGCGCACGGGCGACGTGGCTGGGCTATATACACTCTGCTTTGAACAGCAGCATGGGGTTGATCATGAGCGAAGAAGATCTCGAACAGGACGAGCTGGAGGGCGCCGAGGAGGCGGAGGAAGAGCTGGGCGCCGCCCCGGACGACGATGGCGACGGCGACGACGAGGTGGCAGCCCCGGTCGCCAAGAAGACCAAGAAGGAGGCCGAGCCCGAGGAGCTGCCCTCCATCGAGGCCAAGCAGAAGGAGCGCGACGCGCTGGCCAGGGCGATGGAGGAGTTCCTCGCCCGCGGTGGCAAGGTGCAGGAAATCGAATCCAACGTGGTTGCCGACCCGCCGAAGAAGCCGGACAGCAAGTACGGCAGCCGCCCCATCTGATCCACGCGATCGCTGGCTGGCGCAAGGGCGATCCCGGAGTGTCCGGGATCGCCCTTTTCCGTTTTCAGAGGCTGCGCAGCGGGTAGCTGAGCAGCAGGAAGTGCGCGAGGTTGACCGCGCCGTGCAGCAGCACCGCCGGCCACAGCCGGCCGGACAGCTGCAGCAGCCAGCCGTAGCCGAGCCCGGCCACGGTGGCGACCACGGCGAAGCCGATGCTGAACGGCGCGTGGGCCAGGCCGAACAGCAGGGCGGTCAGGGCGATGCCGCGCGCGGCGCCGAGGCGCGCGACCAGCGCGCCCTGCAGCAGGGCGCGGAACAGCAGCTCCTCGGCCAGCGCCGTCACCCCGAGATTCACCGCCAGCCAGACCGCCAGCTCCGGCGGCCACTTCGGCTGCCAGGCCGCCACGCCGAGGGCCAGGGCCAGCGCCGGTACCGCCAGCAGGGTGGCCAGGGCGCACAGCCAGGCCGCATGCGGCCGCGCCGGACGCGG
>NZ_SSTC01000152.1 GCF_004801855.1 Pseudomonas sp. A-1
AGCCTGGCCGCCGCCGGCACCGCCGCAGCGGCCGCCACCGACGGTCCCCGCCGCAGCGAACCGCGCCTGCGCGACGAGGGCCTGCTCAGCCTCAGCGACGAGCCGCTGCAGCTCGACTGGCAGCCGCCCCGGCCCAGCTGGGCGCGCCGCCTGCTGTGGTCGCTGCTGATCCTGCTGGCCCTCGGCGGTCTGGCCGGCCAGTACGTCTACTACAACTTCGAGCAGCTGGCCCGCCAGGAGCAGCTGCGCCCCTGGTTCGAGCGGCTGTGCCCGCTGCTCGGCTGCCAGCTGCCGCCGCGGGTCGACGTAAGCCTGGTGAAGAGCAGCAACCTCACCGTGCGCAACCATCCGAGCCACCCCGGCGCGCTGACCGTCGACGCCATCCTCTACAACCGCGCCGACTTCGCCCAGCCCTTCCCGCTGCTCGAACTGCGCTTCGAGGACATCAACGGCCAGCCGCTGGCCAGCCGCAGCTTCAAGCCCGGCGAGTACCTGGCCGGCGAGCTGGCCGGGCAGAGCGACATGCCGCCGCAGACGCCGATCCACATCGCCCTGGAGATCATCGACCCGGGCACCCGGGCGGTGAACTACCGGCTAGCCTTCCACTCGCCGGACTAAGCCGCGCCGCCGGCTGTTCAAAAAATACTCAGAACAGCCTTTATCCATCCGGCGGGAGCGGGTATCATCGCCACCCTTTTCCAGCAGCTGATTTGCCCCTGCGGCAGGGATACCCCATGTCGGTGGTTCGCATCGGCCCCTACACCCTCCCCAATCGCGTGATCCTGGCCCCCATGGCCGGCGTCACCGATCGCCCGTTCCGCCAGCTCTGCCGCCGCCTCGGCGCCGGCCTGGTGGTGGCCGAAATGCTCACCAGCGACGTGCGCCTGTGGCACAGCCGCAAGTCGCGCCTGCGCATGCTCCACGACGGCGATCCCGAGCCGCGCTCGGTGCAGATCGCCGGCGGCGACCCGCAGATGCTCGCCGAGGCGGCGCGCCGCAACGTCGAGCTAGGCGCGCAGATCATCGACATCAACATGGGCTGCCCGGCCAAGAAGGTGTGCAACAAGGCCGCCGGCTCGGCGCTGATGAAGGACGAGCAGCTGGTCGGGCAGATCCTCGACGCGGTGGTCGCCGCCGTCGACGTGCCGGTGACCCTGAAGATCCGCACCGGCTGGGACCGCGACAACCGCAACGGGGTGGCCATCGCGCGCATCGCCGAGCAGGCCGGCATCGCCGCCCTCTCGGTGCACGGCCGCACCCGCGCCGACCTCTACACCGGCGAGGCCGAGTACGCCACCATCGCCGCGATCCGCGAGGCGGTCGACCTGCCGCTGTTCGCCAACGGCGACATCGACTCGCCCGAGAAGGCCCGCGCCGTGCTCGAGGCCACCGGCGCCGACGCGGTGATGATCGGCCGCGCCGCCCAGGGCCGGCCGTGGATCTTCCGCGAGATCGAGCATTTCCTGCGCACCGGCGAGCTGCTGCCCGCCCCCGCGCTCGCCGAAGTCGAGCGCATCCTCCTCGGCCACCTGGCCGAACTGCATGCCTTCTACGGAGCCGAGCAGGGCGCGCGCATCGCCCGCAAGCACGTCGGCTGGTACCTGGCGACCCTGCCCGGCGCCGCCGCCTTCCGTAGCGAATTCAACCGTCTGGACTGCCCCGCCGCGCAGCACGAGCACGTGCGCCGCTTCTTCGCCGGGCAGCACGACACCTGCAGCGGGACGGCCGCATGACCAACCTGAACGAGCATTTTGTGAGTGGAACGACTGCCGTGAGCGACAACGCCAACCTGAAACAGCACCTGATCGCCCCCAGCGTGGAGCGGCAGACCCTGCGCGACAGCGTGGAGCAGGCGCTGCACAACTACTTCGCCCACCTCGACGGCCAGCCGGTGACCGACGTCTACAATCTGGTGCTGTCGGAAGTGGAGGCGCCGTTGCTGGAAACCGTGATGCGCTACGTCAAGGGCAACCAGACCAAGGCCTCCGAGCTGCTCGGCCTGAACCGCGGCACCCTGCGCAAGAAGCTCAAGCAGTACGACCTGCTGTAACCCGATTTCGCCCGAGGGACGCGCGGTCCGGCCGCGCGCCCTTCAGTCCAATCCTGTCCTGATGGAATCCGAGATGACCGACCAGACCACCCGCCTTCCCGTCCGCCGCGCGCTGATCAGCGTGTCCGACAAGACCGGCGTCGTCGACTTCGCCCGCGAACTCGCCGCCCTCGGCGTCGAGATCCTCTCCACCGGCGGCACCTTCAAGCTGCTGCGTGACAACGGCATCGCCGCCGTGGAAGTGGCCGACTACACCGGCTTCCCGGAAATGATGGACGGCCGGGTGAAGACCCTGCATCCGAAGATCCACGGCGGCATCCTCGGCCGTCGCGATCTCGACGGCGCGGTGATGGCCGAGCACGGCATCCAGCCGATCGACCTGGTCGCGGTCAACCTCTACCCGTTCGCCGCCACCGTGGCCAAGGCCGGCTGCACCCTGCCCGACGCCATCGAGAACATCGACATCGGCGGCCCGACCATGGTCCGTTCGGCGGCCAAGAACCACAAGGACGTCGCCATCGTGGTCAACGCCGGCGACTACGCCGGCATCGTCGAGGGCCTCAAGGCCGGCGGCCTGACCTACGCCCAGCGCTTCGACCTGGCGCTGAAGGCCTTCGAGCACACCGCTGCCTACGACGGCATGATCGCCAACTACCTGGGCACCATCGACCAGGCCGCCGAGACCCTGTCCACCGAAGGCCGCGCCGCGTTCCCGCGCACCTTCAACAGCCAGTTCGTCAAGGCCCAGGACATGCGCTACGGCGAGAACCCGCACCAGAGCGCGGCCTTCTACGTCGAGGCCAACCCGGCCGAGGCCAGCGTCGCCACCGCCCGCCAGCTGCAGGGCAAGGAGCTGTCGTTCAACAACGTGGCCGACACCGACGCCGCGCTGGAGTGCGTGAAGAGCTTCACCAAGCCGGCCTGCGTGATCGTCAAGCACGCCAACCCGTGCGGCGTCGCCGTGGTCCCGGAAGCCGACGGCGGCATCCGCAAGGCCTACGACCTGGCCTGGGCCACCGATACCGAATCGGCCTTCGGCGGCATCATCGCCTTCAACCGCGAGCTGGACGGCGAGACCGCCCGCGCCATCGTCGAGCGCCAGTTCGTCGAGGTGATCATCGCCCCGAGCGTGTCCGCCGAGGCCCGCGAAGTGGTGGCCGCCAAGGCCAACGTGCGCCTGCTCGAGTGCGGCCAGTGGCCGGCCGAGCGCATCAATGGCCTGGACTACAAGCGCGTCAACGGCGGCCTGCTGGTGCAGAGCCGCGACATCGGCATGATCACCGAGGCCGACCTCAAGGTCGTCACCCAGCGCGCGCCGAGCGAGCAGGAGCTGCACGACCTGATCTTCGCCTGGAAGGTGGCCAAGTTCGTCAAGTCCAACGCCATCGTCTACGCCAAGAACCGCCAGACCGTCGGCGTCGGTGCCGGCCAGATGAGCCGCGTCAACTCCGCGCGCATCGCCGCGATCAAGGCCGAGCACGCCGGCCTTGCGGTCGAAGGCGCGGTGATGGCGAGCGACGCCTTCTTCCCGTTCCGCGACGGCATCGACAACGCCGCCAAGGCCGGCATCACCGCGGTGATCCAGCCGGGCGGCTCGATGCGCGACGCCGAGGTGATCGCCGCCGCCGACGAGGCCGGCATGGCCATGGTGTTCACCGGCATGCGCCACTTCCGTCACTGAGAACCGATCGCCGATCGTCCCCACGCTTCGCGTGGGGATGCAGCCCGGGACGCTCGGCGTCCCATGCCGCGGACGCCGAGCGTCCACAGCACCGTTCCCACGCAGAGCGTGGGAACGATCAACATGAGGCTTGAAACATGAACGTACTGATCATCGGCAGCGGCGGCCGCGAACACGCCCTGGCCTGGAAAGTCGCGCAGGATCCGCGCGTCGAGAAGGTCTTCGTCGCCCCCGGCAACGCCGGCACCGCCACCGAGGCCAAGTGCGAGAACGTCGCCATCGACGTGCTGGCCATCGAGCAGTTGGCCGACTTCGCCGCCGCCAACGTGCAGCTGACCATCGTCGGCCCCGAGGCGCCGCTGGTGAAGGGCGTGGTCGACCTGTTCCGCGCCCGCGGCCTGGACATCTTCGGCCCGACCGCCGCCGCCGCCCAGCTGGAAGGCTCCAAGGCCTTCACCAAGGACTTCCTGGCGCGCCAGAACATCCCCACCGCCGCCTACCAGAACTTCACCGAAGTCGAGCCGGCGCTGGCCTACCTGCGCGAGCAGGGTGCGCCGATCGTGGTCAAGGCCGACGGCCTGGCCGCCGGCAAGGGCGTGATCGTCGCCATGACCCTGGAAGAAGCCGAGGAAGCGGTGCGCGACATGCTCTCCGGCAACGCCTTCGGCGACGCCGGCGCGCGCGTGGTGATCGAGGAATTCCTCGACGGCGAGGAAGCCAGCTTCATCGTCATGGTCGACGGCGAGCACGTGCTGCCGATGGCCACCAGCCAGGACCACAAGCGCGTCGGCGACGGCGACAGCGGCCCGAACACCGGCGGCATGGGCGCCTACTCGCCGGCTCCGGTGGTCACCGCCGAGGTGCACCAGCGGGTGATGGACGAGATCATCTACCCGACCGTGCGCGGCATGGCGGCCGAGGGCAACGTCTACACCGGCTTCCTGTACGCCGGCCTGATGATCGACAAGAGCGGCGCGCCCAAGGTCATCGAGTTCAACTGCCGCTTCGGCGACCCGGAAACCCAGCCGATCATGGTCCGCCTGGAGTCCTCGCTGGTGCTGCTGGTCGAGGCCGCGCTGGCCAAGGCGCTGGACAAGGTCGAGGCGACCTGGGACCCGCGGCCGACCGTGGGCGTGGTGCTGGCCGCCGGCGGCTACCCGGGCGACTACACCAAGGGCGACGTGATCGAGGGCCTCGACGCGGCGGCGAAGATCGACGGCAAGGTGTTCCACGCCGGCACCGCGCTGAACGCCCAGGGCCAGGTGGTCACCGCCGGCGGCCGCGTGCTGTGCGCCACCGCCATCGGTGCCAGCGTGTCCGACGCCCAGCAGCAGGCCTACCGCCTGGCCGAGCAGATCCGCTGGAACGGCATGTTCTACCGCCACGACATCGGCTACCGCGCCATCGCCCGCGAGCGCGGCGAGGGCTGATGCCGCGCCCCCTCCGGCCGCCGCCCGGCGCGGCGGCCGGACCCG
>NZ_SSTC01000153.1 GCF_004801855.1 Pseudomonas sp. A-1
CTGGGCGACGCTGGCGGCGCGCAGCGCCGCGGACTGGCGGGCCGCCGGCGCCAGCGCCCGGCAGGCCACGCAGCTGCAGGCGTTCTTCGCCCATCCCGAGGTGGGCGAGCTGCGCCGCCGGCTGCAGGTCGCCGGCGTGCGCGGCTTTCAGTAGATGCGGAATTCCTCGTGGCAGGCCTTGCAGGCCTTCTCCACGCGATCGACCGGCGCGGCCAGGGCCTTGGCCTCGAGCGGCCGGGCGGTGGTGGCGGCGACCAGCGCCGCGGTGCTCGCCTCGAGGTCGCGGGCCAGCTGCTGGAAGCGCTCCTGACGCTGCCACACCTCGTCGCGGGCGCTGCTGTCCTCCTCGCGCACCTGCGGGAAGTGCTGCCAGGGCTGGCGCGACAGCGCATCGAGCCTGGCGGCGCCCTCGGCGAAGCGCTGCTCGTCGAAGCCGATGCGGCCGCGCAGCATGCCGCCGAGGTCCTCGCTGGTGTTGAGCATCTGCTTGAACAGCGCCTGGCGCTGGCCCAGCGGCGAGTTGGGGTCGACACGGTCGCAGGCGGTCAGGGTCAGGCCGCTCAGGGCCAGCAACAGCAGGGTTCGGGCAATCATGGCTACTCGCGGGGGTCGGGTCGAAAACGCGCGACAGTATCCGCGCATCGCTCCTGCGGGCCAAGGCCTGCGGGCGCGTCGGGGCGCCGCACGTACGGAAAACTTGGGCACGGCCGCGTGCGCCGCTATAATCCGGGCTCCCCGCGGCCTCCGGCCGCACCCGCCTCCCGTCCGAGGGGCGCTGCAGCAGGGTTTCCGCCGGTCGATGCACCGGCACCTGTCAGGCTCGGACGGGCTGTCGCCACGGCACGCAGCCTGCGTCCGTTCCTGACTTCAACGGCGCCCATTCGCCAATCACGAATGGAGATACGCATGAGCGCTGCTTTTGCCGATTACAAGGTTGCCGACATTGCCCTGGCCGACTGGGGCCGTCGCGAGATCATCATCGCCGAGTCCGAGATGCCGGCGCTGATGGGCCTGCGCCGCAAGTACGCCGCGGAGAAGCCGCTGGCCGGCGCGAAGATCCTCGGCTGCATCCACATGACCATCCAGACCGCGGTGCTGATCGAGACCCTGGTGGCCCTCGGCGCCGAGGTGCGCTGGTCGTCCTGCAACATCTTCTCCACCCAGGACCAGGCCGCCGCCGCCATCGCCGCCGCCGGCATCCCGGTGTTCGCCTGGAAGGGCGAGACCGAGGAGGAGTACGAGTGGTGCATCGAGCAGACCATCCTCAAGGACGGCCAGCCGTGGGACGCCAACATGGTGCTGGACGACGGCGGTGACCTGACCCAGATCCTCCACGAGCGCTACCCGGCGATGCTGGAGCGGATCCACGGCATCACCGAGGAAACCACCACCGGCGTGCACCGCCTGCTCGACATGCTCAAGGCCGGCACCCTGAAAGTCCCGGCGATCAACGTCAACGACTCGGTGACCAAGAGCAAGAACGACAACAAGTACGGCTGCCGCCACAGCCTCAACGACGCCATCAAGCGCGGCACCGACCACCTGCTGTCCGGCAAGCAGGCGCTGGTGATCGGCTACGGCGACGTGGGCAAGGGCTCGGCGCAGTCGCTGCGCCAGGAAGGCATGATCGTCAAGGTGTCCGAGATCGACCCGATCTGCGCCATGCAGGCGTGCATGGACGGCTTCGAGGTGGTTTCCCCCTACCTCGACGGCGACAACGACGGCAGCGAGGCCAGCATCGACAAGGCGCTGCTCGGCAAGATCGACCTGATCGTCACCACCACCGGCAACGTCAACGTCTGCGACGCCAACATGCTCAAGGCGCTGAAGAAGCGCGCCGTGGTGTGCAACATCGGCCACTTCGACAACGAAATCGACACCGCCTTCATGCGCGCCAACTGGGGCTGGGAAGAGGTCAAGCCGCAGGTGCACAAGATCCACCGCACCGGCAAGGACATCGACCCGACCAACGACGACTACCTGATCCTGCTGGCCGAAGGCCGCCTGGTGAACCTGGGCAACGCCACCGGCCACCCGAGCCGGATCATGGACGGCTCCTTCGCCAACCAGGTGCTGGCGCAGATCCACCTGTACGGCGCGCGCTTCGCCGACCTGCCGGCCGCCGAGAAGGCCCAGCGCCTGACCGTCGAGGTGCTGCCGAAGAAGCTCGACGAGGAAGTGGCGCTGGAGATGGTCAAGGGCTTCGGTGGCGTGGTCACCCGCCTGACCGGCAAGCAGGCCGAGTACATCGGCGTGACCGTCGAAGGCCCGTTCAAGCCGGACAGCTACCGCTACTGATCCCGCAGGGTGGAAAACCCGCGACAGCGGTTTTCCACCACCGGCAGCACACGGTGGAAGAGGCCTGCGGCCGTCTTCCACCCTACGCCCAAGGAATCCCTTCCATGTCCCAGGAACGCCGCTACAGCTTCGAGTTCTTCCCGACCAAGACCGAAGCCGGGCACGAAAAACTGCTGACCGTGGCCCGCCAACTGGCCGGCTACAACCCCGATTTCTTCTCCTGCACCTATGGCGCCGGCGGCTCGACGCGCGACCGCACGCTGAACACCGTGCTGCAGCTCGACGGCGAGGTGAAGGTGCCGACCGCGCCGCACCTGTCCTGCGTCGGCGACAGCAAGGCCGAGCTGCGCGAGCTGCTGGCCACCTACAAGGACGCCGGCATCCAGCGCATCGTCGCCCTGCGCGGCGACCTGCCCTCGGGCATGGGCATGGCCAGCGGCGAGCTGCGCTACGCCAACGAGCTGGTCGAGTTCATCCGCGCGGAAACCGGCGAGCATTTCCATATCGAGGTTGCCGCCTATCCGGAAGTCCACCCGCAGGCGCGCAGTTTCGAGGATGATCTGCGTAATTTCGTGCGCAAGGCCCAGGCCGGCGCCGACAGCGCGATCACCCAGTACTTCTTCAACGCCGACTGCTACTTCTATTTCGTGGAACGCGTGCGCAAGCTGGGTGTCGAAATCCCGATCGTTCCGGGTATCATGCCGATCACCAACTACAGCAAGCTGGCGCGTTTCTCCGACGCCTGCGGCGCCGAGATCCCGCGCTGGATCCGCAAGCAGCTGGAAGCCTACGGCGACGACCTCGCCAGCATCCAGGCGTTCGGCGAACAGGTGATCACCGAGATGTGCGAGAAACTGCTCGCCGGCGGTGCCCCGGGCCTGCACTTCTACACCCTGAACCAGGCCGAACCGAGCCTGGCGATCTGGAACAACCTCAAGCTGCCCCGCTGAGGTCGAGCCCCCGGGCTCAGAGCGCCCGTCCGCGCCATCGGCGCGGACGGCGGCTCGCAACGCTACGGACCTCCGTCCAGACCACCGCCCGGCGCAGGGCGATGGCCGTCGGGCGGGGGCATGGTCCGAATCCATGCCCTGTTCGCAGTCGATGATGATGCGCGCGGGATCTACCGGCCAGAGGCTGGGTCGATCCCCCCCGAGTCGGCGGGTTGCCGACGTGAAACAGGAACCCCGCATGTCCTTTACTTCCCTCGGTCTCTCCGAGGCCCTGGCCCGCGCCGTCGAGGCCGCCGGCTACACCCAGCCCACCCCGGTGCAGCAGCGCGCCATTCCCGCCGTCCTGCAGGGCCGCGACCTGATGGTCGCCGCGCAGACCGGCACCGGCAAGACCGGCGGCTTCGCCCTGCCGGTGCTCGAACTGCTGTTCCCGGGCGGCCACCCGGACCGCGAACACCGCCACGCCGCCAAGCAGCCGCGCGTGCTGGTGCTGACCCCGACCCGCGAGCTGGCCGCCCAGGTCCACGACAGCTTCAAGCTGTACGCCCGCGACCTGCCGCTGAAGAGCGCGTGCATCTTCGGCGGCGTCGGCATGAACCCGCAGGTCCAGGCCGTCGCCAAGGGCCTCGACGTGCTGGTCGCCTGCCCCGGCCGCCTGCTCGACCTGGCCAACCAGAAGGCCATCGACCTCAGCCACGTGGAGATCCTCGTCCTCGACGAGGCCGACCGCATGCTCGACATGGGCTTCATCCACGACGTCAAGAAGGTGCTCGCCAAGCTGCCGGCCAAGCGCCAGAACCTGCTGTTCTCGGCGACCTTCTCCAAGGACATCACCGATCTCGCCGGCAAGCTGCTGCACAACCCCGAGCGCATCGAGGTGACCCCGCCGAACACCACGGTGGAGCGCATCGAGCAGCGCATGTTCCGCATCGCCGCCACCCAGAAGCGCGCCCTGCTCGCCCACCTGGTGACCGTCGGCACCTGGGAGCAGGTGCTGGTGTTCACCCGCACCAAGCACGGCGCCAACCGCCTGGCCGAGTACCTGTGCAAGCAGGGCCTGCCGGCCGCCGCGATCCACGGCAACAAGAGCCAGAACGCGCGCACCAAGGCGCTGGCCGACTTCAAGGCCAACAGCGTGCGCATCCTGGTGGCCACCGACATCGCCGCCCGCGGCCTGGACATCGACCAGCTGCCGCACGTGGTCAACTACGAGCTGCCCAACGTCGAGGAGGACTACGTCCACCGCATCGGCCGCACCGGACGCGCCGGACGCAGCGGCGAGGCGATCTCGCTGGTGTCCCCGGACGAGGACAAGCTGCTCAAGGCCATCGAGCGCCTGACCAAGCAGCGCATCCCCGAAGGCGACATGCAGGGCTTCGACCCCAGCCAGGTGGTGGACGCCGCGCCGGCCGACAGCGACGAGCGGCCGCCGCGCCAGGGCCGTGGCCACGGCCGCAAGGACCTGCCGCAGCAGGAACGCAAGGAGCGCGCCCCGCGCGCCGCCAAGGGCGAGAAGGGCGACAAGCCGAGGGGCGACAAGACCGACAAGGCCGCCAGACCGGCCCGCGGCGAGAAGGCGGACAAGCCGTCGGCCAAGCCGGCTCGCGGCGATCGCCCGCAGGGCCAGGCCGCCCAGGGCGGCGACAAGTCGCGCAACCGCCGCGGCGGTCAGGGCCAGGCGCAGGGACAGGGCCGCAACGAGCGCCGCGGCGGCCAGCCGGCGGCGGTCCAGCTGGCGCCGGGCGAACTGCCGTTGCCGACCCGCCCCGACCGCGATCCGGAGGCCTTCCTCGACGACGAGTACGACAACTTCGGCAACAGCGTCGAGTACGTCAGCCCCTACCAGGGCAAGAAGCAGGGCCGCGGCGCTCGTCCGCAGGGCGGCGGCAATGCCCCGCGCGGCCAGGGCGGTGCCCGGCAGAATGCCGGCGGCGGCCAGCGCCGCGGCGACCTCGGCC
>NZ_SSTC01000154.1 GCF_004801855.1 Pseudomonas sp. A-1
CAGGCCGTGCAGCCAGGCGGGCAGGGCGAGGCCGAGCGGCGCCGCGGCGCCGAGGGCGATGGCCGCCAGCAGCAGGGCGGCGGCGAGACCGAGCAGGCGGGGCGTGGGCTTCATGAGCGCGGCGCGGCCACCTGGGCGAGCAGCTGGGCGAGCACCCGGTCGACGTCCTGGCCCTCGATCTCCAGCTCCGGCGCCAGGCGCAGGCGGTGGCGCAGCACCGCCGGCGCACAGGCCTTGAGGTCGTCCGGGGTGACGAACTCGCCGCCGTGCAGCAGGGCGCGGGCGCGGGCGCAGCGCACCAGGGCGATGGAAGCGCGGGGACCGGCGCCGAAGGCCAGCCCCGGCCAGTCGCGGGTGGCGCGCACCAGGCGCACCGCGTAGTCGAGCACCTGATCGTCGATCGGCAGCTCGGCGCAGATGCGCTGCAGCACCGGCACGTCGCGCTCGCGCAGCAGCGGGCGCAGGGCGGCGACGTCGAGCATGTCGCCGCGCGCCGTGCGGGTCACCAGGCGCACCAGCTCCAGCTCCTCGAGATGCGCCGGATAGTCCATGCGCAGCTTGAGCATGAAGCGGTCCAGCTCGGCCTCGGGCAGCGGGTAGGTGCCTTCCTGCTCGATGGGGTTCTGCGTGGCCAGCACCATGAACGGCCGCGGCACCGGCAGGGCGTTGCCCTCCAGGGTGACCTGGCGCTCCTGCATCACCTCGAGCAGCGCCGCCTGGGTCTTGGCCGGCGCGCGGTTGATCTCGTCGGCGAGCAGCAGGTTGGTGAACACCGGCCCCTGGCGCAGCTTGAACTGCTCGCTGGCCAGGTCGTAGACGGCGTGGCCGGTGACGTCGCTGGGCATCAGGTCGGGGGTGAACTGGATGCGCGCGAAGCGGCCGCCGAAGCAGCGCGCCAGGGCGCGCACCAGCAGGGTCTTGCCCAGGCCGGGGACGCCCTCGATCAGCACGTGGCCGCCGGCGAGCAGGGCGCAGAGCACGTCGTCGATCACCTGCTGCTGGCCGATCAGCGCCAGGCCGAGTTCGGCGCGCACCGCCTGGATCAGTTGCACGGCGCGCTGGTGCTGGTTGACGGCGGGCCTGTCGTCGCCGACCGGCGGTTCGGCCGCGGCCACGGTTTCCGCCGGCGGCGCGTCCCGGTCGTCCGGGGTGGCGGTCGCGGGGGCGATGGGCTGGGCGTCGGATTCTTCGCTCATCATAGGGCATTCCTGAGTCGTTGCAGGTGGGCGACCTGGCGGGTGAACTGGGCGGCATCGATGCGCTGCTCGCCGAGCGGACGCATGGCCTGGCCGATCTGGCTGGGCGTGAGGCGGGCGAGACGGCCGAGCAGCTGCCACTGTTCGGTGACTGGCAGGCGCTCGAAGCCGGGGTGGCGCTGGCGGGCGCGCTGGCGCACCTCGGCCTGCAGGCGGGCGAGCAGGGCGGCGTGGCCGCTCTGCCGGCAGAGGAAATCGGCGCTGGCCTGCAGGTGCTCGCCGAGCTGGCGGCGCGCCGGTGGCGGGTCGGCCTGCAGCGGGCCGTGGCGCAGGCCGAAGCGCCAGAGCAGCAGGGCGACCAGCAGGGCGAGGGCGGCCAGCGCCTCGGGGAAGTGGTGCAGCAGCAGGGACGGCAGGGATTCGCTGGCGAGGCGCTGGAGCAGCACGACCTGGCTGTCCTGGGTCAGGTACCAGAGCAGCCAGGCGTGGTCGTGCTCGCCGATGTGGCTGTTGCGCCACAGGTTGCCGTCGCTGAGCACGGTGACCAGGCCGTCGCCATGGCCGAGTTGCAGCAGGTGGGTGGCCCTGGCGCTGTTGGCCCAGGCATGGGCGCGGTTGCCGGCGTCCTCGAGGTGGTAGCGGGTATCGAAGGCGAAGTAGGCCGGCGCCTGTTCGTTCTCCAGGTACAGCTTGGTCAGCTCGGGCCAGGGCTCCTCGGCGGCGGTTTCCGGCGTCTCCGCCAGGCTGGCGCTGGGCAGGCGGTGCACCTGCAGCAGGTCGAGCAGCAGGTCGTCGCTGCGCTGGCGCTGTTCGTTCCAGTTGGCCTGGGCGATCACCAGCAGGTGGCCGCCGGCGGCGGCCCAGTCGAGCAGGCGCTGGTTCTGGGCGGCGGTCAGTTCGCGGCGCGGGCCGAGCAGCACCAGGGTGTGGCCGGCGGGCGGGGTGTCTTCGAGCACCCCGGCCAGGCTGTCGGCGCGGCCGACCTCGACCTGGCGCTGGCGCAGGAAGCGCTCGGCGGCCAGCCAGGGATTGCTGCGCGCCTCCGGCGCCGGGCCGAGCTCGACGCTGCGCCACTGCGGGTCGAGGTTGCCGAGCAGCAGGAAGGCCAGCGCGGCGAGCAGCGACAGGCCGGCGAGAGCGCCCCACAGGCGTTGGCGGGCGGTCATGGGGTCACCTCCGCGCTGCGGGCGCGGCTGTTCAGTTCCAGCGCGCGCCAGGCGGCGCACAGCTCGGGGCCGAGCTCGGCCGGCGGCGGGCGACTGCCGTAGGCGAGCGCCTGCCAGGCCTGCAGCAGGCGGGCGGCGAAGCGCGCCAGCGGCGCATCGTCGAGGCGCTGCAGCAGGACCAGCACCTCCCCCTCGGTGTGTGCCGGGGTCAGCGGCAGGCGGCGCTGGTGCAGCAGGTGGCTGAGCAGACCGCGATAGAGCAGGCCGAGAGCGGCGCGCGGATCGTGCGGCCACAGCTGCTCGACGCTGGCCGGCAGGTCGTCCGGCAGGCTGCGCGGATCGACGGCCAGGCCGAACAGCTCGACCGGCGTTTCCGCCACGGGCGTCTCGGCGGCCGGAGCGCGGCGGACGAACAGCGCCAGCCAGTCGCGATAGCGCCAGACCAGCACGGCGATGCCGCCGGCCAGCAGGGTCCACAGCAGCGCCTCGATGAGTTCGGCGAAGCCGCCGGTCCAGGCCGGCGGCGCATCGGGCAGGGAGCGGTCCGCCGCGTCGGGCTGGTCGGTATCCGGCCAGCCCCAGTCGAGGCGCTCCTCGTGGCGGCGGAACGGCGGCGCGTCGAGCAGGGCGTGGATCTCGCGCTGCGCCTCGGCGCTGCTCAGCGGCTGGTGGGTGAGGCGCGGCGCCTCGGGCCCTGCGGCGTCCGTCACCGGCAGCGGGCAGGCGGCGCTCTCCAGGACTGCCGCGGCAGTTTCGGGCGGCGCCGTTTCGGCCAGTGCCGTGCGCCCGGGCAGCAGCAGGGCGAGGCCGAGCAGCACCACCAGGCCGGTCTGGCCGAGGCGTTCGAGCAGGCGGCGGAAGGCCAGTTCGAGATCCCAGGCCTCCAGCTCGCTGCGCCGGTTGAGGTAGAGGCTGAAGCCGCAGGCGACGTAGACCGGTTCCCAGACCACCAGCACCAGGGCGTAGCAGGCGTTGCTCAGGTGCTCCAGCCACAGCCATTCCTGCGGCGGGCGCAACACCGCGCTGGCCAGGGTGAGCGGATCGCGGAGCTGTTCGGGGAGCATCAGGTAGATCAGCACCAGCAGGCCGGCCCACAGCAGCAGTTCGACGTGCATGCCGAGCAGGGTCAGCCAGCGCGCCACGCCGCTGCGCCGGCCGAGGGCGTGCAGGCGCTGGCGGCGCGCGCTGCCGCGCAGGTTCTCCAGCTGGGTCAGCGGCAGGGTGAAGCTGCGGCTCAGGCTGAAGCGCCGCCAGGTCAGGCTGGCCAGCAGCTCGCCGCGCAGCAGCGCGGGCCAGGCGCGCAGGGCCTGGCCGAGGGTCGGCGTGGCGCCGAACAGGGCGCGCGAGAGGATGTGCAGCGGCAGGCGTTCGAAGGCCGGCTTCAGCCACCAGAACAGCAGCAGGGCGATGCTCGGCTGTTCCCGGAACAGCAGGCCGAGCAGCGCCAGCAGCGGCAGGGTGAGCAGCGCCCAGCTGCCCAGCAGCAGGCCGGCGTGGCGCTGCACCAGGTGCACGCCCAGGTCGACGGCTTCCCACGCGCTGCGCGGGCGCAGGGCGGCCTCGGCGGCGCTCAGCGACATGCGCGGCTCCGCGGGAGGCTGGCGAGTGGCTCGGTGATCACGACGACTCCCTGTGTTCGGTTCGATCGATCCAGTCAGCGGCGGCGCCCGCCGAGGCCGAAGTAGGCGCCGACCAGCAGCCACAGCGCGATGCCGACGGTGTACTTGACGGTCACCGGAAAGCGGGTGACCGACGACCAGTAGGCCTCGACGAAGGCGGCGATCAGCAGCAGGCCGATCACTCCGGCGAGCAGGCCGACGCAGCCGCGCGCGGCACTGCGCAGGGCGGCGCGGCGGCTGCGTGGTCCGGGCATCACGAGGGCGCCGCCCAGCTGCAGGCCGGCGGCGCCGGCGAAGGTTATGGCAGTCAGCTCGAAAGCGCCATGGCCGACGACGAAGCCGAGGAAGGTTTCGTCGTAGCCGATGCGGATCAGGTGGCCGGCGATGGCGCCGATGTTGAGGCCGTTGTAGAGCAGGAAGAACAGCGAGCCGATGCCGAGCAGCAGGCCGCTGGCGAAGGTTTGGAAGGCGATGCCGATGTTGTTCATGATGTAGTAGCCGAACATCAGCCAGTCGTCGCCGCTGCCGCGCCCGGCCCAGGGGCCGAGGCGGCTGGAGTCGGGGTCGTACATCAGCTCCATCTTCGCCACCTGCTGCGGTGACAGCAGACTGTAGATCAGTTCGGGGAACAGGTAGACCAGCAGGCCCATGCCCAGCAGGCTGCCGTAGAACAGCAGGCTGGCGAGCAGGATGCTGCGCCAGGCGGCGCGCACCTGGCGCGGGAAGCCGCCGAGCAGGAAGCCGAGCAGGCGCGGACCGAGGCCGCGAGGGGGGCGGTACAGCTGCTGGTGGGCGCGCAGGACCAGCTGCTGCAGGTATTCGACCAGGTTGGGACTGTAGGCGCGGCTCTGCGCCAGGGCCAGATGCTGGCACAGGCGCCGATAGTCGGCGGCGAAGGCACCGGCCAGCGACTCGAGTGACTTGCCTTGCTCCAGCAGCCTGAGCTGGCCCTCGAGGGCCTGCCACTGGCTCCGGTGAAGGGCCTCGAACTGCGCCTGTCTCATGGTTCGCCCCGCAGGCCGGCGGCGATGCGCTGCAGGCGCAGCGGGGCCTCGTCCGGCGACACGCCGAGCACCGGGGCGAGCAGGCCGGCCAGCTCCTCGCGGCGCGCCGGCGACAGCTGGCGCCGGCGCTCGTCGAAGGCGAGCAGGGCGCGCTGCTCCTCGGCACGCAGGG
>NZ_SSTC01000016.1 GCF_004801855.1 Pseudomonas sp. A-1
AGATGATGCTCGACCACTACCAGCAGACCAAGAACCTGCTGGTCAGCTACGACATCAAGCCGCTGGGCTTCTTCTGACCCTGCCGTTCTCCACGCGCCCCGACGCAAGGGTCGGCAGGTCGGAGCCGTCCGGGGTGGCTGCCGGTTTCCCTCAGTTTCCGGCAGCACCTCTTCACAGCGCGGCTTCGGCCGCGCTTTTTTTCCATGCCCCGCGCTCCGGCCGCGACTTCGGCAGCCCCGGGCCGCTCAGTTGCCCGGTCAGACCGCTCTCCCGCTGCCAGTGGAGTACGGCTGGCATTAAAATGAACCCCCAATCCCCGGAAGCGACGGCGTTGAGCAGCGAACTGAAGGCTTTCTACCAGGTGGCGCAACTGGGCAGCATCACCCAGGCGGCGAAGAAGCTCGGCCTCAGTCAGCCGACGGTGACCACCCAGATCCGCCAGCTGGAGGCGCGCTACGGCATCGAGCTGTTCTACCGCGGCGGCCGCCGGCTGACCCTCAGCGATGCCGGCGCCGAGCTGCTGCCCAGGGTGCGCGCGCTGCTGCAGCAGGAAGCCGACATCGAGTTCTTCCTGCGCAACAGCGGCCAGCAGCAGGGCAGCCTGCGCCTCGGCGCCACCGCGCCCTACTACGTGCTCGACCTGCTCAAGCGCTTCCGCGAGCGCCTGCCCAGCGTCGAGGTGGCGGTGCAGATCGGCAACTCCCAGGAGGTGCTGGAGGCGCTCGACGAGTTCCGCGTCGACCTCGCCGCCTCCTCGCAGCGCCTCGACGATCCGCGCCTGGTGCGCCTGGAACTGGGCCGCGACCCACTGGTGCTGGCGGTGCACCGCGAGCATCCGCTGGCGGCGCTGAGCAGCGTGCCGCTGGCCGCCCTGGCCCGCCACTGCCTGCTGATGCGCGAGGCCGGCTCCACCACCCGCGAACTGACCGAGCGGATGCTCATGGATGCCGGCGTGCGCCCGCAGGCACTGCTGGAGATCGGCAGCCGCGAGTCGATCCGCGAGGCGGTGCTGCGCAACATCGGCGTCAGCATCATCGCCCGTCACGAGGTGCCGCACAGCCCGGAGCTGCGCGTGCTGGCGCTGGAGGGCGCGCCGCAGATCGTCGAATACCTGTACTGCCTGAAGGAACGCCGCCTGGCCCGCCTGCCGGCGGCCTTCCTCACCGTGGCCCGCGAGGCCGCCGCACAGCCGGACTGAAAACCCGGCTTCACAAAAATCCCGATGCATCCATCGGCAGGTTTTGCCCAACTGCCACAGGGCTTTCGCACAGTCCGCCTAGCATGACCCTCGTCGCGTCATACCGCTCCACGAGGAACGCATCATGCTCCCCACGTCCACCCCGCACCTGCGCGTGCACGATCTGCGCAAGCGCTTCGGCAGCTTCACCGCCCTCGACGGCGTGTCCCTGGACATCGCCGCCGGCGAGCTGGTCTGCCTGCTCGGCCCCTCCGGCTGCGGCAAGACTACCCTGCTGCGCTGCGTGGCCGGCCTCGAGCGCCAGGACGGCGGCACCCTGCACATCGGTGCCCGCAACATCTCCGCGCTGCCGCCGCAGGCCCGCGACTACGGCATCCTGTTCCAGTCCTACGCGCTGTTCCCCAACCTGACCGTCGAGCAGAACATCGCCTATGGCCTGACCGGCAGCGAGCGCGAGGCGATCCGCGCGCGGGTCGCGCAGATGCTCGAGCTGGTCGGCCTGACCGGCAGCGAGAAGAAGTATCCCGGCCAGCTCTCCGGCGGCCAGCAGCAGCGCGTCGCCCTGGCCCGCGCGCTGGCCCCGGCGCCCTCGCTGCTGCTGCTTGACGAGCCGATGTCGGCGCTCGACGCCCGCGTGCGCGAGCACCTGTGCACCGAGCTGCGCGCCCTGCAGCGCCAGCTCGGCATCACCACCCTGATGGTCACCCACAACCAGGACGAGGCCATGCTGATGGCCGACCGCATCGCGGTGATGAACCACGGCCGCGTCGAGCAGTACGCCACCCCAAGGGAGATCTACGCCCAGCCGGCCAGCCCGTTCGTCGCCGAGTTCGTCGGCCAGGGCAACTGGCTGCCGTTCGAGCGCAGCGGCGAGGGCTTCGCCCGGGTCGGCAACCTCGACCTGCGCCTGCCGGTGGCGGCCGGCGCCGAGCGCGGCCGGCTGTTCTGCCGCCCCGAGGCCATTGTCATCAACCCGCCGGTGCACGAGCCGAACCTGTGCCGTGCGCGGATGCGCGAGATCACCTTCCTCGGCAACCGCTGCCGGCTGAGCTTCGAGCTGGCCGAGCTGCCTGGCCACGCCCTGCAGGCCGAGGTCGCCCCCGAGGCGCTGCCGCACCCGGCCGGCGAGCTGTGGGTCGCCCTGCCGCCGCACCGCCTGCAGGTGTTCGCCTGACATGCACAGCACCCTCACCCTCCCCGCCGGCGCCCGCGCCGGCCTGCGCTGCGCCCGCGCCGACCGCCTGTTCGTCGACGGCGGCAAGTGGCTGATGCTCGCCCTCCTCGTCCTCGCCGTGCTGCTGCCGCTGACCGCCATGCTCTGGCGCGGCTTTGCCGGCGAGCCGGGCCAAGGCGGCGGTCTGGCCGCCGCGGCCGAGCTGCTGGCCAGCGCCAACTTCCGCTGGCTGCTCGGCAACAGTCTCAAGGTGGCGCTGACCGTGGCGCTGATCGTGGTGCCGCTGGCCTACCTGTTCGCCTACGCCCTGCAGCGCACGCTGATCCCGGCCAAGGGCCTGTGGCGCGGCATCTCGCTGCTGCCGCTGCTGGCGCCGTCGATGCTGCCGGGCATCGCGCTGATCTACCTGTTCGGCAACCAGGGCCTGCTGCGCGGGCTGCTGGCCGACAACATCTACGGCTTCTGGGGCATCGTCCTCGGCGAGGTGATCTACACCTTCCCCCACGCACTGATGATCCTGCTCTCGGCGCTGGCGCTGGCCGACGCACGGCTGTTCGACGCCGCGGCGAGCATGGGCGCCGGGCCGTGGAAGGCGTTCCGCAGCATCACCTGGCCGGGCAGCCGCCAGGGCGTGTTCGCCGCCTTCTGCCTGGTGTTCACCCTGACCATCACCGACTTCGGCGTTCCGGTGGTGATCGGCGGCGACTACCAGGTGCTGGCCCTGGAGGCCTACAAGGCGGTGGTCGGCCAGCAGCAGTTCGGTCGCGGCGCGCTGATCGGCCTGGTGCTGCTGGTGCCGGCGCTGCTCAGCTTCGCGGTCGACGCCTGGCTGCGCCGCCGCCAGCGCGACTCGATGAGCGGCCGCGCCCAGCTGTTCCGCCCGCAGCCAGCGCCGCGCCGCGACGCCGTGTTCCTCGCCGTGGTGATCGCCCTGTGCAGCCTGCTCCTGCTGGTGTTCGGCATGGCGGTGTACTCCTCGCTGGTCAAGTTCTGGCCGTACAACCTGGCGCTGTCGCTGCGCCACTATGCCTTCGCCGACCTGCCCGGCGGCTGGCAGCCCTACTTCAACAGCCTGCTGATGGCCTCCACCAGCGCGCTGATCGGCGGTTTCCTGATCTTCACCGGCGCCTGGCTGCTGGAGAAGACCCGCCAGGACGCCCTCACCCAGGCGCTGCGTCTGCTGTGCTTCGTGCCCATGGCGGTGCCCGGTCTCGTGCTCGGCCTCGGCTACGTGTTCTTCTTCAACCTGCCGGGCAACCCGCTCGGCGGCCTGTACGGCAGCCTGCTGCTGCTCACCGTCTGCACCGTGGCGCACTTCCTGAGCACCGCGCAGATCACCGCCAGCACCGCGCTGCGCCAGCTCGACGGCGAATTCGAGGCGGCTGCCCTGTCGCTGCGCGTACCGCTCTATCGCCACTACCTGCGCGTCACCCTGCCGCTATGCCTGCCGGCGCTGCTGGACATCGTGCGCTACCTGTTCGTCTCGGCGATGACCACGGTGTCGGCGGTGATCTTCCTCTACAGCCCGGACAGCATGCTCGCCGCCATCGCCGTGCTGAACATGGACGACGCCGGCAACGTCGGCGGCGCCGCCGCCATGTCCACCCTGATCCTGCTCACCTCCGCCGCCGTGTCCCTGCTGCTGGCCGCCGCCTCGCGCGGGCTACTGCGCCGCAGCCAGGCCTGGCGCCAGGACCCGAACCCCTGACTCACTCCCGGAGAACCACCATGCTCAAGCGTCTCGCCCTCGCCATCGCCGCTGCCGCCGGCCTCAGCCTGCAGGCCCAGGCCGCCACCGAACTGACCGTCTACACCGCCCTCGAGGTGGAGCAGCTCAAGGCCTACAAGGAAGCCTTCGAGAAACAGCACCCGGACATCGAGATCCGCTGGGTGCGCGACTCCACCGGCATCATCACCGCCAAGCTCTTGGCCGAGAAGGACCGCCCGCAGGCCGACGCGGTCTGGGGCCTGGCCGCCTCCAGCCTGGCGATCCTCGACCAGCAGGGCATGCTGGAGGCCTACGCGCCGCAGAACCTCGCCAACATCGATACCAAGTACCGCGACGCCGCCAACCCGCCGAGCTGGGTCGGCATGGACGTGTGGGCCGCCACCGTGTGCTTCAACCACGTCGAGGCCGAGAAGCAGGGCCTGCCCAAGCCGATACGCTGGGAAGACCTGACCGACCCGGTGTACCAGGGCAAGATCGTCATGCCCAACCCGGCCTCCTCCGGCACCGGCTACCTGGACGTCAGCGCCTGGCTGCAGACCTTCGGCGAGCAGCAGGGCTGGGCGTTCATGGACAAGCTGCACGCCAACATCGGCCAGTACACCCACTCCGGCTCCAAGCCGTGCAAGCTGGCCGCCGCCGGCGAGTTCCCGATCGGCATCTCCTTCGAGTACCCGGCCATCCAGCTGCAGCGCCAGGGCGCGCCGCTGGACATCGTGCTGCCCAAGGAGGGCCTCGGCTGGGAGGTCGAGGCGACCGCCATCCTCAAGGGCAGCGACGCCATGGAGGCGGCGCGCAAGCTCGCCGACTTCTCCGCCAGCCCGGAGGCCATGCAGCTGTACAGCCAGAACTTCGCCGTGCTGGCCCAGCCGGGCATCGCCCAGCGCATCAGCGAGCTGCCGGCCGACTACGAGCAGCGCCTGATCGCCAACGACTTCGCCTGGGCCTCGAAGGAGCGCGAGCGCATCCTCGCCGAGTGGCGCCAGCGCTACGACGGCAAGTCCGAGAAGCAGTGAGGAGCCCGGCATGAGCAACCACTGCGACATCGCCATCGTCGGCGCCGGCATCCTCGGCCTGGCCCACGCCTATGCCGCCGCCCGTCGCGGCCTCAAGGTGCGCGTGTTCGAGCGCAGCGAGCGCGCCCTCGGCGCCTCGGTGCGCAACTTCGGCATGGGCCTGATCACCGGCCAGGCGCCCGGTCCGATGCTAGAGCTGGCCCGCGCCAGCCGGCCGCTCTGGGCCGGCTGGGCGCAGGCCGCGGGCTTCGCGGTCAAGCGCGAGGGCTCGTTGCTGTTCGCCCGCAGCGAAGCCGAGGAACGGCTGCTGGAAGCCTTCTGCGCCGGCCGCGCCCGCGCGCACGGCTACCGCGTCGAGCTGCTCGGCCGCGAGGCACTGGGCAGCATCTACGCCGGCCGCTTCCGCCACCACCGCGCCGCCCTGCACGGCTTCGACGACCAGCAGCTGTACTCGCGCGAGGCGCTCCCGGCGCTGGCCGCCTGGCTGGCTCGCGAGCACGGCGTGGAGTTCCACTTCGCCACCCTGGTGCGCGACGTCGAGCCGGGCCTGCTGCACACCACTGCCGGGCGCTTCCGCGCAGGGCAGATCCTGGTCTGCTCCGGCCACGACTACCTGACCCTGCTGGCCGAGCAGCTGCGCGCGTTGGAGCCGCAGGTCTGCCGACTGCAGATGCTGCGCGTCGCCCCGCAGCAGGCGCTGGACCTGCAGCACGCGGTGCTCACCGGCCTGTCCGGCGTGCACTACGGCGCCTTCGCCGACCTGCCGGAGGCCGAGGCGGTGCGCGCGCAGATCCGCCGCGAGTGCCCGGCGCTGGAGCGCTTCGGCATCCACCTGCTGGTCAGCCCGACGCCGAGTGGCGAGCTGATCATCGGCGACTCCCACGACTACGGCCAGGACGCCTCGCCGTTCAACGCCGAGGAAGTCGACAAGCTGCTGCTGCAGCTCGCCGAGCACACCCTGGCCACCCCGCTGCGGGCGATCGAGCGCTGGCAGGGCGTGTACGGCGGGCGCGGGCCGGCGCCGTTCACGGTCACCAAAGCCGCCGAGGGCGTCACCGCTGTGCTGATGCATACGGGCCTGGGCATGAGCGTCGGCCCGGCGCTGGGCGAGCGGACCATCGCGGCGCTGCTCGGCGAGCCGGCCGGCTGACGGGAGGAGTCAAGGCCAGCCGACACGCACCATAACGACGCAAGCCGCATCAAAGCGGTGCCGATCCATGCGCTCGATTAGGCACTCCCCGGCGCAAACTCCACCAATAGCCGCATCAGAGAATCTGGCACGTTATCTGCTTTAGAGAATTCGACAATTCATCGAGCGTAACCCTCAACGGCGAGGGGCGCGCTCCCCGAGCGATTCGGGATCCGGACAAAGGCGTCCTGCTGGCAACGGCAGGACGCCTTTTTTGTTTTTCGCAGGTCGGTTTCCGCGATGGGAGAGAAACCATGAACAAGCTCAAGCTGGTGATGGTCGGCAATGGCATGGCCGGGGTGCGGACCCTGGAGGAGCTGCTCAAGCTCGCGCCGGACATGTACGACATCACCGTGTTCGGCGCCGAGCCGCACCCCAACTACAACCGCATCCTGCTCTCCCCGGTGCTGGCCGGCGAACAGACCTTCGAGGAGATCATTCTCAACGACCTCGACTGGTACAGGGACAACGGCATCGACCTGCGCCTGGGCTGCAAGGTGGTCGACATCGACCGCCACGCTCACAAGGTGATCGCCGAGGACGGCAGCGAACTGCACTACGACCGCCTGCTCATCGCCACCGGCTCCAACCCGTTCATCCTGCCGATCCCCGGCAAGGACCTGCAGGGCGTGATCGGCTACCGCGACATCGCCGACACCGTGACCATGATGGAAACCGCCAAGACCCACAGGCACGCCGTGGTGATCGGCGGCGGCCTGCTCGGCCTGGAAGCCGCCAACGGTCTGAAGCTGCGCGGCATGGACGTCACCGTGGTGCACCTCGGCGACTGGCTGCTCGAGCGCCAGCTCGACAGGACCGCCGGCCAGCTGCTGCAGAGCGCCCTGGAGGCGCGCGGCATCCAGTTCCGCCTGAGCACCCAGACCGCCGCCCTGCTCGACGACGGCGACGGCCGCGTGTGCGCCGCCCAGTTCGCCAACGGCGACGTGATCCCCGCCGACCTGGTGGTGATGGCCGCCGGCATCCGCCCCAACACCGAGCTGGCCGAGCGCGCCGGCCTGCCGTGCAACCGCGGCATCCTGGTCGACGACACCCTGCAGACCTACGACCCGCGCATCTACTCGGTCGGCGAGTGCGCCAACCACCGCGGCATCGCCTACGGCCTGGTCGCCCCGCTGTTCGAGCAGGCCAAGGTGTGCGCCAACCACCTGGCCCAGCTCGGCTTCGCCCGCTACGAAGGCTCGGTGACCTCGACCAAGCTCAAGGTCACCGGCATCGACCTGTTCTCCGCCGGCGACTTCATGGGCGCGGACGGCACCGAGACCATCACCCTCTCCGACCCCATCGGCGGCGTGTACAAGAAGCTGGTGATCAGGGACGACGTGCTGGTCGGCGCCTGCCTGTACGGCGACACCGCCGACGGCAGCTGGTACTTCCGGCAGATCCGCGAGAGCCACAACGTCGCCGAGATCCGCGACCACCTGATGTTCGGTGAAAATGCATTGGGCGACGCCGGCCACCAGGGCCAGGACAAGGCCACGGCGATGCCCGACGACATGGAAGTGTGCGGCTGCAACGGCGTGTGCAAGGGCACCATCGTCAAGGCCATCCAGGAGCACGGCCTGTTCAGCCTCGACGAGGTCAAGAAGCACACCAAGGCGGCCAGCTCCTGCGGCTCGTGCACCGGCCTGGTCGAGCAGATCCTGATCAACACCGTCGGCGGCGCCGCCGACGTCAAGCCCAAGAGCGAGAAACCGGTGTGCGGCTGCACCGACTACAACCATGGCCAGGTGCGCAAGGTCATCCGCGAGCAGCACCTGACCTCGCTGGCCGATACCATGGCCTTCATGGAGTGGCGCACCCCCAACGGCTGCGCCACCTGCCGCCCGGCGCTCAACTACTACCTGATCTCCACCTGGCCGGGCGAGGCCAAGGACGATCCGCAGTCGCGCCTGATCAACGAGCGCTCGCACGCCAACATCCAGAAGGACGGCACCTACTCGGTGGTGCCGCGCATGTGGGGCGGAGTGACCAACCCGTCCGAGCTGCGCCGCATCGCCGACGTCGCCGACAAGTACAGCATCCCGATGGTCAAGGTCACCGGCGGCCAGCGCATCGACCTGCTCGGGGTGAAGAAGGAAGACCTGCCGGGGGTGTGGAAGGACCTCGACATGCCTTCCGGCCACGCCTACGGCAAGTCCATCCGCACCGTGAAGACCTGCGTGGGCTCCGAGTTCTGCCGCTTCGGCACGCAGAACTCGACGCAGATGGGCATCGACCTGGAGCACGCGCTGTTCGGCATGTGGTCGCCGCACAAGGTCAAGCTGGCGGTCTCCGGCTGCCCGCGCAACTGCGCCGAGTCGGGCATCAAGGACGTCGGCATCATCGGCGTGGATTCCGGCTGGGAGCTGTACGTCGGCGGCAACGGCGGCATCAAGACCGAGGCCGGCGAGTTCTTCGTCAAGGTGAAGACTGCCGAGGAGGTCATGGAATACAGCCTGGCCTTCCTCCAGCTGTACCGCGAGGAGGCGTTCTACCTGGAGCGCACCGTGCACTACATGCACCGCGTCGGCCTCGAGCACATCAAGAAGATCGTCCTGGAGGACGAGGCCCGCCGCAAGGAACTGCACCAGCGCCTGCTGTTCGCCCTGACCTTCGAACAGGACCCGTGGAAGCAGCAGATCGAAACCCCGGCGCTGAAGAAGGAGTTCGAGCGCATCCCGGTCAGGGTGATGGAACCCGCCTGACCCCGCCTGCCAGGGGCGGGTCCTGCCGGTCGGCGTCCAGGAAAGCGCCGCACCGGCAGGACCGGCACCTGCCACCCACACCGCGAGCGACCGAACGAGATTGAGGAGAAACGACATGAACTGGCTGGATATCTGTGCCCTGGAAGAGATCAACGTGCTCGGCGCGCGCATCGTCGCCGGACCCAAGGGCGACATCGCGCTGTTCAGGACTTCCGCAGATGAAGTGTTCGCCATTGACGACCGCTGCCCGCACAAGGGCGGCCCGCTCTCCCAGGGGCTGATCTACGGCAAGCGCGTCGCCTGCCCGCTGCACAACTGGCAGATCGACCTGGAAAGCGGCGAGGCGCTGGAGCCGGACGTCGGCTGCAGCCACAAGTACCCGGTCAAGGTCGAGGGCGGCCGCGTGCTGCTGGCGCTGAAGGACTGCGCCTGACCCGTAGGGTGCGCCGCGCGCACCCCAGACACGCCCATCCGGTGCGCACGGCGCACCCTACGCTTGAACCACGACGGAGCGACAGCCATGACCCGGCCGACCCAGACCACCGCCTCCACCTGCTGCTACTGCGGCGTCGGCTGCGGCGTGCTGATCGAGCACGACGGCGAGCGGATCACCGGCGTACAGGGCGACCCGGCGCACCCGGCCAACTACGGCCGCCTGTGCAGCAAGGGCTCGACCCTGCACCTGACCGGCGACCTGGCCGCCCGCGCGCTGTACCCCGAGCTGCGCCTGGGCAAGGACCTGGCCCGCGCCCGCACCGACTGGGACAGCGCCCTCGACCACGCCGCCCACGTGTTCGCCGAGACCATCCGCGAGCACGGCCCGGACAGCGTGGCCTTCTACATCTCCGGCCAGCTGCTCACCGAGGACTACTACGCCTTCAACAAGCTGGCTAGAGCATTGGTGGGCACCAACAATATCGACAGCAACTCGCGGCTGTGCATGTCCTCGGCGGTGGTCGGCTACAAGCGCAGCCTGGGCGCCGACGCGCCGCCCTGCTCCTACGAGGACATCGAGCAGAGCGATTGCCTGCTGATCGCCGGCAGCAACATGGCCTACGCCCATCCGGTGCTGTTCCGTCGCCTGGAAGCGGCCAAGGCCGCCCGCCCGGAGATGAAGATCATCGTGGTCGACCCGCGGCGCACCGACACCTGCGAGCTGGCCGACCTGCACCTGGCGATCCTGCCCGGCACCGACGTGGCGCTGTGCCACGGCATCCTGCACATCCTGCTCTGGGAAGGCTGGATCGACCGCGCCTGGATCGACGCCCACACCGAAGGCTTCGACGCGCTGAAGAAGCTGGTGCGCGACTACACCCCGGCGGCGGTGGCCGACATCTGCGGCATCAGCATCGACAATCTGCAACTGTGCGCCGAACTGATCGGTCAGGCGCCGTCCTTCCTGTCGCTGTGGTGCATGGGCCTCAACCAGTCGAGCAGCGGCAGCGCCAAGAACAGCGCGCTGATCAACCTGCACCTGGCCACCGGACAGATCGGCAAGCCCGGCGCCGGGCCCTTCTCGCTGACCGGCCAGCCCAACGCCATGGGCGGGCGCGAGACCGGCAGCCTGGCCAACCTGCTGCCCGGCCACCGCGAGGCCGGCAACGCCGAGCACCGCGCCGAGGTCGCCGGCTACTGGGGCGTCGACGCCCTGCCGGAGTCGACCGGGCTGAGCGCCATCGAGCTGTTCGAGGCGGTGCGGGTCGGCAAGGTCAAGGCGCTGTGGATCGCCTGCACCAATCCGGCGCAGTCGCTGCCCGACCAGCAGAAGATCCACGAGGCCCTCAGCAACTGCCCGTTCGTGGTGGTGCAGGAGGCCTACGCCACCACCGAGACCTGCCGCTACGCCGACCTGCTGCTGCCCGCCGCCGGCTGGGGCGAGAAGGAAGGCTCGGTGACCAACTCCGAGCGCCGCGTCAGCCACGTACGCCGCGCCGTGGCGGCCGCCGGCGAAGCCCGGCCGGACTGGGCGATCACCTGCGACTTCGCCCGCCGCCTGGAACGTCAGCTGCGCCCCGGCCAGCCGAGCCTGTTCGACTTCGCCGGCCCGGCCGCGCTGTTCGAGGAGTACAAGCTGCTCACCGCCGGCCGCGACCTCGACCTGTCCGGCCTCAGCCATGCGCTGCTCGACGACCTCGGCCCGCAGCAGTGGCCGTTCCCGGCCGGCGCGCTGAGCGGCACGCCGCGCCTGTACGCCGACGGCGTATTCCCCACCGCCAGTGGCCGCGCCCGCTTCCACGCCGACCCGTTCCGCGCGCCGCAGGAGAAGCGCGAGGCGCGCTATCCGCTGACCCTCAACACCGGCCGCCTGCGCGACCAGTGGCACGGCATGAGCCGCACCGGCACCGTCGCCCAGCTGTTCGGCCACGTCGAGGAGGCCGCGCTCAGCCTGCACCCGGACGAACTGCGCCGCCGGCGCCTGGCCAGCGGCGACCTGGTCAGGCTGCGCAGCCGCCGCGGCAGCCTGATCCTGCCGGTACAGGCCGACGACAGCGTGCGTCCCGGCCAGGCCTTCCTGCCGATGCACTGGGGCGACCGTTTCCTCAAGGGCCTGGGCATCAACGTGCTGACCCTGCCGGCCTACGACCCGCTGTCCAAGCAGCCGGAACTCAAGCACGCCGGCGTCGAGGCGGAGAAGGTCGAGCTGCCCTGGCAGCTGTTCGCCCTGGTCGAGGGCGACGTGCAGCAGCGCTTCACCGCGCTGCGCCCGCTGCTGGACGACTTCGCCTACGCCAGCCTGACCCTCACCGGCCGCGAGCGCCCGGCCCTCTTGGTCAAGGCCGCCAGCGCGGTGGCGCCCGACGCCGCCCTGCTGGCCCGGATCGACGCCCTGCTCGGCCTCGACCAGGGTCCGGTGCTGGCCTACGACGACCCGCGGCGCACCGTCGGCAAGCGCGTGCGCATCGAGGACGGGCGCATCGTCGCCATCCGCCTGGCCGGCGAGACCGCCGCGCGCGACTGGCTGAAGGCGCTGTGGGAAGACGGCCAGGCCGACGCCGAACTGCGCCGCTGGCTGCTCGCCCCGCTGAGCACCCCGCCGGGCAACGCCGGGGCGTGCAAGAGCAAGACGCTGTGCAGCTGCATGAACGTCAGCGAGGCGGCGATCCGCGCCGGCATCGAGCGCGGCCTCGACCTCGACGACCTCAAGCAGGAACTCAAGTGCGGCACCAGCTGCGGCTCCTGCGTGCCGGAAATCAAGCGCCTGCTGGCGAAGGCCCCGGCCTGAAACGTAGGGTGCGCCACGCGCACCGCAACCCCGACGGGGTGCGCACGGCGCACCCTACGAAGAGTCGCTGAGCCCCCGCCGACGCGAAATGCCGGCACCGAAACGAACCGTAGGGTGCGCCACGCGCACCACAAACCCGACGGGGTGCGCACTGCGCACCCTACGAAGAGCGAATGCCCGGCCGGTGCCAGCAGCGCCGACCAGCGACACGAGAGAGGTGTTAGAGATGAGCGCAAAAGTCTGGCTGATCGGTGCCGGCCCGGGCGATCCGGAACTGCTGACCCTCAAGGCCGTGCGCGCCTTGGGCGAGGCAGAGGTGGTGCTGATCGACGACCTGGTCAACCCGGCGGTGCTCGCACACTGCCCGCAGGCCCGGGTGATCGGCGTCGGCAAGCGCGGCGGCTGCCGCTCCACCCCGCAGGAGTTCATCCACCGCCTGATGCTGCGCTACGCCCGCCAGGGCAAGTGCGTGGCGCGCCTGAAGGGCGGCGACCCGTGCATCTTCGGCCGCGGCAGCGAGGAGGCCGACTGGCTGGCCGAGCGCGGCGTGGCCAGCGAGATCGTCAACGGCATCACCGCGGGCCTGGCAGGCGCCACCCAGTGCGGCATCCCGCTGACCCTGCGCGGTGTCGCCCGTGGCGTGACCCTGGTCACCGCCCACACCCAGGACGACAGCAGCCTCAACTGGCCGGCGCTAGCCCAGGGCGGCACCACCCTGGTGGTGTACATGGGCGTGGCCAAGCTGGCCGACATCCGCGACGGTCTGCTGGCCGGCGGCATGCCCGCCGCCATGCCGGTGGCGATGATCGAGAACGCCTCGCTGCCGCGGCAGCGCGAGTGCCGCAGCAGCCTCGGCGCCATGCGGGAGGACGCCGCCGCCTTCCGCCTGCAGAGCCCGGCGATCCTGGTGATCGGCGAGGTGGCAGCAGCCCGTCAGAATGCCGAGCAGACCGAGCCGAGCGACCTGCTCGCGGCGGTCGGCATGCGCTGAGCCTGGCCGCCCCACGCCTGCAACACGCGCGAAGCCCTGCATGGAGCGGACCGCCCCGCAAGTGCGGCGGTTGGCCGCGCCTCCGCACGGACTGGGGGCGCCGCCGTCACGCCGTCGTCACCGCTACCTGTGGTAACATTCGCCCGCACATCGCGCGGCGGAAAACGGACAAGCGTGCCGCACCGCCAAAATCCCGACCAACGGTCAAAGCGCCGCGGCTCACCCCGCTGCGGCAGCGCAACGGCTCTGCATCAGGCCTCGGCAGGCATCTGCGGACCAGCCGATAACCCAGCTGGCAGCTCGGGAAACTTTTTGCATCGAAAACATCTAATCTGGCGTGCATTCTGCATCTAGAGTGGCACTGACAAACTTTGCGCGGTGCACCAGGACTCGAGCGGCAACGCCAGACCGCGTGGATAACGACAGGCCAACAAAAACAACAGGCCCCGAAATGATCAAGTTCAATACCAAATGGCGTCAGGCTGCCCTGGCCGTGTTCGCCATCACCCTCCTGCTGGTGCTGCCCAACCTGAGTCGAATGATCGGCTGAAACGGCGCCGAGCGTCGCTTCAGCGCGCGATCGGCATCCACCAGGCCAGCAGCAGCGGCAGCAGCACGAACGACAGCACTGTCGAACACATCACCAGGCTCGCCACCGCCTCCGGCGAGCGGTTGGCGCGCACGGCGAACAGGTAGTTGAACACTGCCACCGGCATCGCCGACTGCAGCACCAGCACCCCGTGCGCCAGCGGCGAGAGGCCCAGCGCCACGCCCATCCCCCAGCCCACCGCCGCCCCGCAGAGAATCCGCAGCGCGCCCAGCAGCATGCCGCGACCGATGTGCTGCACGCGGATGCTCGCCAGCGACACGCCGAGGGTGATCAGCATCATCGGGATCGCCAGGCCGCCCAGCAGGTTGACCGTGTTGGCCAGCCAGCGCGGCAGTTCGAGGTCCAGCAGCATCACCGCCAGCGCCGCACACAGGCTGAGGATGATCGGGTTGACCAGCAGCCTGCGCCACGAGCGCTCGGCACCGGAGAGGATCATGCCGAGGGTGAAGTGGCCGACCGAGAGCATCAGGAAGAAGGCCACTGCCAGCGCCAGGCCCTGCTCGCCGAAGGCGTACAGGCTGATCGGCAGGCCCATGTTGCCGGTATTGGGGAACAGGTAGGCCGGCACCAGCACCTTCCAGTCCTGGGCCATGGCGCGGCTGAGGGCCAGGCCGATCAGGCCCATGACCAGCGACACCGCCACGCACGCCAAAGCCATCTGGCTGAAGGCCTGGACGTCCACCTCGGTGCGGCTGAGGGTCGACAGCACCAGGCAGGGCGTGCCGACGTTGAGTACCAGGCGGGCGACGAAGTCGGTGGGGTAGCCCTGTCCCGAACGCACCCAGCCATATCCGATCCCGGCGACGATCAGCACCGGCGCCATCACGGCGAACAACTCGGCCAGCATGTCCTGTCCTTGCGCAAAAGAAGCCGATGCTACGCGCCGGGGACGCGCCCTGCCAAGTTTGCTAGGCTGCGCGTCATCGTCCCCCTGTCGGAAGCTCTGCCATGCGCCTCCTGCCGCTGCTGCTGGTCCTGCTCGCCCCCCTGGCCGGCGCCGCCGAACTGCTGGTGGAGCTGGCCGACGGCCCGCGCCGCTACGCCAGCGCCGAGCTGCTGGCCCATCCGGCCAGCCGCGAGATCGAGATCCCCGCCGACGTCAGCTACAAGCGCGCCATGCGCTACCGCGCGCTGCCGCTGGCCGAACTGCTGCCGGGCGTGCGACCCGGCGACCATCTGCAGGCGGTGGCCGACGACGGCTTCGCCGCCGAACTGCCCGCCGCCGCGCTGCTCGACGCCCCCGGCGCGCGCGCCTGGCTGGCGGTGGAGGACCCGGCCGCACCCTGGCCGGCGCTGGGCAAGGCCGGCCGCAGCGCCGGCCCCTTCTACCTGGTGTGGACCAATCCGGAGGCCGAGCAGATCGGCCCCGAGCAGTGGCCGTTCCGCATGGTGCGCCTGCGCGTGTTCCCCGCCGTGGCCGAGCGCTTCCCGGCGCTGCGCCCCGATCCTGCACTGGCGGCGGACGATCCGGTCAGCCTCGGCTTCGCCCAGTTCCAGAAGCACTGCCTGGCCTGCCACCGCCTGAACAAACAGGGCGACGCCGCCTTCGGCCCCGACCTCAACGTGCCCTACAACCCCACCGAATACCTGCGCGCCGACCTGCTGCGCCGCTACATCCGCGACCCGCAGGCCCTGCGCCACTGGCCGCAGGCACGCATGCCCGGCTTCGGCGAGGCGGCGCTGAGCGAGACGCAGCTCGACCAGTTGCTGGCCTACCTGCGCCACATGGCCGGGCGCAAGGTGGCCGCCGACAACTGAACGGTCAGCGCCCGGCGCGCGACTCGCGGATGTAGTAGCGCGCCCGCTCGGCCTTCTTCACGCAGCTGTCGTAGGCCTCGAACTGCTGCTGGGTCTTGGCCGCGGTGATCAGCGACAGGGCCTTGGAATAGCTGACCGTGCCGGCGAAGCCTTCGGCCTTGGCGATGTCCAGCTCCTTCCAGGCGGCATCCACCGAGTAGGCGCAACCATCGCGATTCTGCGTCTTGCCGGCGCAACCGACCAGGGTCAGGGCGAGTACCGGCAGCACTATCCAGCTCTTCATTGGCACGTCTCCAGCACGGGGAAATACGCCAAGTCTAGGGCATGAATGCCACGCATGCGGACACGCCCCCTTCATCCCCCCTCGCCGAGCAGCGCCACCGCCTTGATCTGCGCCCACAGCTGCAACCCCGGCGCCAGGCCGAGATGGTCGCTGGAGCGGCGGGTGATGCGCGCCAGCAGCGGCGTGCCGCCAGCGTCCAGGCGCACCAGCACGTGGGCCGGGGTGTCGGCCTCGGCCAGCTCGCACACCGTGGCGGCCAGCACGTTGGTGATGCTGCTGTCCTCGCAGCGGCTGAGCGCCAGGCTGACGTCGCGGGCATGCACGCGAAAGCGCAGCTTGTGGCCGACCGCCTCGGGGCGCCGGGCGACCAGCACCGCGCCGCCGGGGAAGACCAGGCGGGTCAGGTGGTAGGCCGGATCGTGGTCGGCCACCCGCGCCTCGATCACCACCCCGGCGTCCTCGCCGAGGGCGGTGGGCAGGTCGAGGCGCGCCAGGGTCTGCTGCAGGGGGCCCTGGGCGACCACCCGGCCCTGATCGAGCAGCACCACATGGTCGGCCAGCCGCGCCACCTCGTCCGGCGAGTGGCTGACGTAGAGCACCGGGATGTCCAGCTCGTCGTGCAGGCGCTCCAGGTAGGGCAGGATCTCGTGCTTGCGCTTGAGGTCCAGCGCCGCCAGCGGCTCGTCCATCAGCAGCAGGCGCGGACTGGTGAGCAGCGCGCGGGCGATGCCGACCCGCTGCCGCTCGCCGCCGGACAGCCGCCCGGGCATGCGCTCGAGCAGGTGGCCGATGCCGAGCAGCTCGATGACCCGCTCCCAGGAGACCCGCTGCGTCGCCTTGTCGATGCGCTTCAGCCCGTACTCCAGGTTGCGCCGCACCGACAGGTGCGGGAACAGGCTGGCCTCCTGGAACACGTAGCCCAGGGCGCGGCGGTGGGTGGGCACGAACAGGCCGCGCTCGCTGTCCTGCCACAGCTCGCCGTTGACCTCGAGATGCGCCACGCTCGCCCGCTCCAGGCCGGCGACGCAGCGCAGGCAGGTGGTCTTGCCCGAGCCGGAGTGGCCGAACAGCGCGGTGACGCCACGGCCGGGCAGTTGCAGGTCGACATCCAGCACGAAGCCGGCATAGTCCAGGCGGAAACGGGCACGGATGCCATCGGCCGGCGCGCTGGCCGTGTTGGCGCTGTTGGCGGCGGCGAGTTCCAGAGCTGCGGACATCCGAGAATCCTCCACCGGATCAGCCCAGCCCCGCCTTGACGCGGCGACTGGAATAGAGCGCGAGCAGCACGAGGAAGGAGAACAGCACCATGCCACCGGCCAGCCAGTGGGCCTGGGCGTACTCCATGGCCTCGACGTGATCGAAGATCTGCACCGACACGGTGCGCGTGCGCTCGGGAATGTTGCCGCCGATCATCAGCACCACGCCGAACTCGCCCACCGTGTGGGCGAAGCCGAGGATGCTGGCGGTGATGAAGCCGGGCCGGGCCAGCGGCAGCACCACGCTGAAGAAGGTGTCCCAGGGGCCGGCGCGCAGGGTCGCCGCTACCTCCAGCGGACGCTCGCCGATCGCCTCGAAGGCATTCTGCAGCGGCTGCACCACGAAGGGCATGGAATAGAACACCGAGCCGACCACCAGGCCGGCGAAGGTGAACGGCAGGGTGCCGAGGCCCAGCGCCTGGGTCAGTTGGCCGACCGGGCCGTGCGGTCCCAGGGTCACCAGCAGGTAGAAGCCCAGCACCGTGGGCGGCAGCACCAGCGGCAGGGCCACCACCGCCCCCACCGGCCCCTTCAGCGGCGAGCGCGTGCGCGCCAGCCACCAGGCGATCGGCGTGCCGATCAGCAGCAGCAGCACGGTGGTCAACGACGCCAGTTCCAGGGTCAGACGGATGGCGGCGAGATCCTGGGCGGTCAGTGGCATGGCCGCAGCTCCGGGTCAGAGGTCGTAGCCGTAGGCGCGGATCACCGCGGCGGCCTGCGGGCCCTTGAGGTAGTCGACCAGCGCCCGGGCTGCCGGGTTGTCCTTGCCCTTGGCGAGGATCAGCGCATCCTGACGGATCGGCTCATGCAGCTCCGCCGGCACCAGCCAGGCCGAGCCGCCGGTGATCCGGCCATCCTTGTACACCTGCGACAGAGCGACGAAACCGAGCTCGGCATTGCCGGTGGCGACGAACTGGTGCGCCTGGGCGATGTTGGCACCTTCCACCAGCTTAGGCGCCAGCGTCGCCCTGAGCCCCAGCTTGTCCAGCACCTGGGTGGCGGCCAGGCCGTAGGGCGCGGTCTTCGGGTTGGCGATGGCCAGGTGCCTGAAGCCGCCCTGCCTGAGCACCTCGCCCCGGCCGTCCACGTAGTCCGGCCTGGCCGACCACAGCACCAGCTTGCCGATGGCGTAGGTGAAGCGCGAACCCGGCACGCCGGCCCCCTCCTCCTCCAGCTTCTGCGGCGTGCCGTCGTCGGCGGAGAGCAGTACCTCGAAGGGCGCGCCGTTGTGGATCTGCGCGTAGAAACCGCCGGTGGGCCCGAAGGAGGCGACCAGCTTGTGGCCGGTGTCCTTCTCGAAGGCGCTGGCGATCTCCTTGATCGGCGCGGTGAAGTTGGCGGCGACGGCGACCTGCACCTCACCGGCCCGGGCGGCGCAGGCCAGCAGGACGGAACCCAGGGCAACGGACAGGCGGGACAGCGAAAGGCTCATGGTTGGACTCCTTGTCGAAAGATCAGTCCCAGGCGGCGAGGATCACGCTGGAGGACTGGAAGAAGGCGCAGGCCTCCACCCCGGGGGCGATGCCCAGCGCCGCGCAGCTCTCGGCGGTGACCACGCAGGTTACGCTGCGCCCGGACGGCAGGGCCAGGGTCACCTCGCTGTTCACCGGCCCCTGGTGGACGGCGGCGACTTCGCCCCACAGCTGGTTGCGCGCGGTGAGCCGGATGCCGCGCTCGGTGGCCAGCATCACCGAGGAAGACTTGACCAGGGCGAACACCTCCTTGCCGATGGCCAGGCCGAGATTGTCGGCGCTGGCCGGGATGATGATGGCGGCGATCTCGGTCTGCGCGTCCAGGCGGATGCGCACCTCGTAGTCCACCCCGCCGACGCGCAGGCCGCTGACGGTGCCGGCGAACTGGTTGCGCGCGCTGGTCTTCATGCTCATCGAGTGCATCAGGCGCTGGAAGGACCGGATGTCGCCGCCGCCGACATCACCGAGGCGCGCCGACAGGCGATCGAGGGCGCCCTGGTACTCGATCTCCAGGGCACGGTACATGGCCACGATGCGCCGTCCGTACTCGGTGAGCTGCGTGCCGCCGCCCTGACGCCCGCCGGCCACGCGCACCACCACCGGCTCCGGGGCCAGGTTGTTGAGGGTGTCGATGGCGTCCCAGGCCGCCTTGTAGGACAGCGGCACGGCCTTGGCCGCGCGGTTGATCGAGCCCTCGCGCTCGATGGCCTCGAGCAGGCGGATGCGGGTATCGGACAGCGCGGTACCGACGTCGGTATCCAGCGACATGCGCGCCAGGAAACGGGTGGCGGTCGTGGTCATGGCGGTTGCTACCTGGTTATCTGTATTCACGGATTCATACAAGGCAACCTGCATGCCAAACCGTCTTTCCTATGGTTGAACGGCCAAAAGCCGCGCCCTTACGCTGTTGCCCATGGGCCTGCCACCGGCTTACCGATATTCGCTATGTCACAAGCGACATAGCGAATGTTGCAGACCCTACATGACTCGCGGCAGGAGTGCGTCATGGAAATCGGCGCAGGCAACGTCTTCGAGGGAAGCGTCGCCTCCGTGCAGCCAGGCGCGGTGATCGAGGCATCCAGCGCGATCCTCGGCGTGCCGGCCTGAGCGATCCCCAGGAACGCGAAAGGGGCGTAGCCGGCCAGCTGCGCCCCCTTCCCGTTGCACGGCGGGAAGCTCAGCGCCGGGCGCGCTGGCGCAGGTAGTCGACCACCGCCTGCTGGTCGCCGCTGAACTCGATGCGCGCGGCCTTGCTCTCGCGCTGGTAGGCGTACATCGGGTCGTAGTACTCGCCGAGCAGCCCCTCGATCCAGCCGCGGTGCAGGTCGACCTTACCGCTGCGCTGCTGCTCGGCCAGCGCCTCGTCCATGATCGCCGCCAGGCGCTGGTAGCGCTCGCCGCCCAGGCGCCTGACGATGTTCTTCAGACTCTGCTGCAGGCGCTCGGCGAAGGCGAGCATGCCCTGTTCCTCGCCGTGCAGGGCGACGAACTCGGCGGACAGGTCGATCACGTAGTCGCCGAGGATGCGCTCGACGCGCCCTTCCAGGCTGTCCTCCAGCCACACCAGCGGGTACTCCTGCATGCCCTGGTGCAGCGGCAGCGGCAGCGAGCAGCTGCCGATCAGCCGGCTCTCGTCCTCAAGGACGAAGGAATGCATGCCGGCCGCACGCTTCTTCAGCAGGTCGATGGCCAGCAGGTTCTCGAAGTCGATCTGCCCCGGCTGCCCGGTGGCGTGCTTGCCGAAGCTGGAGCCGCGGTGGTTGGCGTGCTGCTCCAGGTCGACGGCGTTGCCGAGCTGGGCGAGCACTTCGGTCTTGCCGGTGCCGGTCATGCCGCCGACGATGACGAAGTCGCACTCGGCGACCGCAGCCTCGGTGGTGTCGATCAGGAAGTTGCGCAGCGCCTTGTAGCCGCCGATCACCCGCGGGTAGTCGATGCCAGCCTCTTCCTTGAGCCACTGCTGGGTGATCTGCGAGCGCAGGCCGCCACGGAAGCAGTACAGGTAGCCGTCGGGGTTGGCGCGGGCGAAGGCGGCCCAGGCCTCGATGCGCTCGGCCTTGAGCGGGCCGCGCACCAGTTGGTGGCCCAGCTCGATGGCGGCCGCCTGGCCGTGCTGCTTGTAGCAGGTGCCGACCTTCTGCCGCTCGACGTCGTTCATCAGCGGCAGGTTGACCGTGTGGGGAAAGGCGCCCTTGGTGTATTCCACCGGGGCGCGCACGTCCATCAGCGGCAGGTCGTTGAGGAAGATGTCGCGGTAATGGGCACTGTTGGGACGCATCAGAGCACCTCTACCGCGTGGCTCTGTCGGGCGACCAGCTCGCCGATCGGCGCCAGCGCGAGGCCCAGCTCGGCGGCGACGGCGAGGAACTCGGCCTCGCCTTCCGGCGCCACGGCGATCAGCAGACCGCCGCTGGTCTGCGGGTCGCACAGCAGCAGCTTCTGCGCTTCCGGCAGCGGGGCGATGCGCTCGCCGTAGCTGTCGAAGTTGCGCAGGGTGCCGCCGGGCACGCAGCCCTCATCGAGGTAGTGCTCGACACCGGCGATGCGCGGCACCGCGGCGTAGTCGATGCGAGCGGTCAGGCCGCTGCCGTCGGCCATCTCCACCAGGTGGCCGAGCAGGCCGAAGCCGGTGACGTCGGTCATCGCCTTCACCTGCTCCAGCTTGCCGAAGCGCGCGCCCGGCCTGTTCAGGGTGCACATCCAGTCGCGGGCGAGGCCCACGTCCTCGGCGCGCAGCTTGCCCTTCTTCTCGGCGGTGGTGAGGATGCCGATGCCCAGCGGCTTGGACAGGTACAGCCGGCAGCCCGCGGTGGCGGTGTCGTTGCGCTTCATGAAGCGCTTGTCGACGATGCCGGTCACCGCCAGGCCGAAGATCGGCTCGGGGGCGTCGATGGAGTGGCCGCCGGCCAGCGGGATGCCCGCCTCGTCGCACACCGCGCGACCGCCGCGGATCACCTCGCGGGCCACTTCCGGCGCCAGCACGTTGACCGGCCAGCCGAGGATGGCGATGGCCATCAGCGGGTCGCCGCCCATGGCGTAGATGTCGCTGATCGCGTTGGTGGCGGCGATGCGACCGAAGTCGAACGGATCGTCGACGATCGGCATGAAGAAGTCGGTGGTGGACACCACACCGCGCTCCTCGTCGATGGCGTACACCGCGGCGTCGTCGCGCGAGGCGTTGCCGACCCACAGTTTCGGGTCGAGGTTCTGCGCGCCGCTGCCGGCGAGGATCACTTCCAGCACCTTGGGGGAAATCTTGCAGCCACAGCCGGCGCCGTGGCTGTACTGGGTGAGGCGGATCGGTTCGCTCATGAGTCACTCCGGGGAATTCGCGATGGCGGCGATTCTAGCAAACGCCACGGGGCAAGACCTGCGGGGGCGTTCGGGGCCATACTGGAATCATGGGTATGGGCAGATGCTGCTGCCCGGCCTGCAAGGACAGGGGGATAGGATCATGGGCAAGACTGTCGCACTGGTGCTCGGCTCCGGCGGCGCGCGCGGCTACGCGCACATCGGGGTGATCGAGGAGCTGGAGGCGCGCGGCTACAAGATCGCCTGCATCGCCGGCAGTTCGATGGGGGCGGTGATCGGCGGCATCTACGCCGCCGGCAAGCTGCCGGTGTACCGCCGCTGGGTGGAAACCCTCGACTACCTGGACCTGCTGCGCCTGCTCGACGTCAGCTTCTCGATGGGCGCGATCCGCGGCGAGCGGGTATTCGGGCGCATCCGCGCCTTTCTCGGCGAGATCAACATCGAGGACCTGCCGATCCCCTACACCGCGGTGGCCACCGACCTGACCAACCAGCAGGAAGTGTGGTTCCAGGAAGGCTGCCTGCACCAGGCGATGCGCGCCTCGGCGGCGATTCCCAGCCTGTTCACCCCGGTGGTGCAGGGCTCGCGGGTGCTGGTCGACGGCGGCCTGCTCAACCCGATCCCGATCGTGCCGGTGGTGTCCAGTCGCTGCGACCTGATAGTCGCGGTCAACGTCAACGCCAGCAACCAGCTGCAGTACGAGCTGCCGGTGATCGAGCGGCCGCAGGCGATGAAGAACCGTCTCGACCAGATGATGACGTCGATCGGCGCCCTCGGCGCGCGCCTGCCGTTCCGCCGGCGCGGCGGGCCGGAACTGCCGGTGCTGCTCGAGGGGCACGAGGCGCAGTTGGCGGGCGGCTCCACCCACGGCGTCGCCGCGGCCAAGGCCACTCACCTGCACGTGGTGGAGAACGAGGCGCCGGACAGCCTGCTGGAGATGATCAACCAGAGCATCGACGTGATGCAGAACTCGCTGGCCCAGTACAAGATCGCCGGCTATCCGCCGGACATCCTGGTCAACGTGCCCAAGCGGGTGTGCCGCTTCTTCGAGTTCTACAAGGCGCCGGAGCTGATCGCCCTCGGCCGGCAGATCGCCGGCGACGCGCTGGACAAGTACGAGCAGCACCACGACTGAGGCAGCCGCGCCCGCTGCCACCATCAGCCCGGCCGCTCACTCGCCGCCGGGCGCACCGCCTTCCGACACGGACTCCAGGTCGTAGCCCTCGTCCGCTTCTTCCTCCAGACCGGCCAGTTCGCCTTCCCCGTCGACGACTCCCGGCATCAGCTCCAGGGGCGATCCTGGCGCCATGCCGGCGACCATGGCGACGAACTCCTCGGCTGGCATGGCCTGGCCGTTGAAGTCGACCTGTCCGCCGGCATAGCTCAGGCGGCTGACGATGTCCTCCCCCTCCACCCGGCCGACCTGCATGCTGGTGGCGATCATCGCGGCCAGCTCGGCCACCTCCTCGGCCTGCAGGGCCGCCGCGCCCTGATCGGCGTCCGGGTCGAGGGACGCCTGGAAGTTCATCAGGTCGCGGATCGTCGGCTTGCCCAGCACCAGGTGCGCTTCCAGCCTGCCGATCAGTTGCCGGGCCAGCTCCGCGGGCGGCAACTCGTAGGACTGCGGCCTGTCCAGCTCGACCCGCAGGTCGAAGCGGCTCTCGCCGCTGGCGGTCCTCAGCGCCAGCCGATCGAGCGACACGCTCGGCTTGCCGGCGAGCAGCGCCTCCAGACCATCGCGCAGGCGCCTTTCGTCGCTGTCGGTCAATGCGACGGGCTGCGCCTGCGGCTCATTCATGCGCGCGAGCAGCTCCTTGTACCAGCTCTCCAGCCGCTGCAGGGCGGCCACGTCGAGATTGCCCAGGGTCAGCCCGAGGCTGGCCGAACCCAGCGGCTTGCCACCGTAGCCGAGGCTGCCGACCTCGTAGTCGAGCGCGGCGCTCAGGCGGCTGCCCTGCTCCTCGATCCGGTCGGTCTGCACGAAGTTCTCCACCAGCAGCCCCGGGCGGTCCGCGTCGAGCAGCTCGACGCGGGCCAGGGCCAGGCGGCTGCCGCCGACATAGAAGCCGGAAGCGCCGAGGCGGTGCTCGCTGTTCAGGCTCAGGCCGGAGAGGCGGACCTGCGCCACCTCCCCGTCGCGGGGGAAATCGAAGGTCAGGCTGTCCATGCCGCCGGACAGTTGCACGGTTTGCGCCTGCGCGCCCAGCGTCAGGGCCAGGTCGATGCCGGAGAAGCGCAACCGGCCCTGGTCGGAAGCCAGCTCCAGGGGGTGCAGGCTGACCTGCCCCGTCACGCTGTCGTCATAGCCCAGCACCAGGTAGCCGCTCAGCGGCACCGCCCCGCCCGCGCCGGCGAACCAGGGCGTGACCGCCGCGCTGCGCTCGAGGCTGAAGCGACTGACCGCCAGGACCGGCGCGAGCTCGAAGGACGCCAGCCGCGACAGCGGCAGCGGGCCGTGCTCGATCCGGTCGCTGAACAGCAGCTCGGCGGGGTCGCCATCGGCGCCCTCGGCCTCGCCGAAGGCGATCCGGTAGCGAGCGGTACTGGAGAAGATCCCGCGCTCGAGGGCCACCAGTTCGAGGCTGGTGCCCTGCCCGGGCAGCGCCTCGCGCAGCTGCTGGTTGCCGCGCTCGAGCGCGGCCTGCAGCGTGCCCTCCAGCTGCGTGCCGCTATACCAGGGCGGCAGCGTGACCGCGGCGCCCGCGGCGAGGATCAGACCCAGGGCGATTCCTGTCTTGTGCATGTCGACTCTTCCATTGAGTGAAGGAGAATGGCGCCGGCTCAGCCGGAGTCTCCGGGACGCGGTGCATGGCGCTTGTGGGGCTGGTTGGCGATCCAGTCGCCGATCAGGCTGTAGGCCACCGCCAGCAGGGTCGGACCGAGGAACAGGCCCATGAAGCCGAAGGCGAGGATGCCGCCGAACACGCCGAGCAGCACCACCACCAGCGGCAGGTTGCCGCCGCGGCTGATCAGGTAGGGCTTGAGCACGTTGTCCACGCCGCTGATCACCACCAGGCCCCAGATGGCGAGGAACAAGCCCATCCCGTACTGCTCCTGCCAGATCAGCCAGGCGCTGGCCGGAATCCACACCAGCGGCGGGCCCATGGGGATCAGGCTGAGGGCGAAGGTGAGGATGCCCAGCACCAGGGCGCCCGGCACCCCGGCGATCAGGAAGCCGATCAGCGCCAGCACCGCCTGCGCCGCGGCGGTGCCGATCACGCCGTTGACCACCCGCTGCACGGTGCCGGCGACCAGTTCCAGGTAGTGATCGGCGCGCCCGCTCATCAGGCGCTCCAGCAGGCTGCGCGCATAGTCGGCCAGCTGCGGCCCGTCGCGGTAGAAGAAGAAGACCAGCACCAGGCTCAGCGCCAGCTCCAGCACGCCGCCGCCGATCTGCGCGCTGCGCGCCAGCAGCCAGTTGCCGACCTCGCCCAGATACGGCTTGAGCGCGGCGAGCAGCGCCGCGCCCTGCACGTCGAGCTTGTTCCACAGGCCCACCAGCTGCGCGCCGAACAGCGGCACTCCGGCCAGCCAGGCAGGCGGCTCGGGCAGGCCTTCGACCTGCAGATCCTTGAGCAGGGCCACGACGCTGCGGACGTGGTCGGCCAGGTTGAAGCCGAGCCAGACCAGCGGCACCGCCACCAGCAGCATCCAGCCGAGGGTCAGCACGCCGGCGGCTGCCGAGGTGCGCCCGCGCAGCAGGCGGGTCAGGCCGCGCATCAGCGGCCAGCTGGCGAAGGCCAGCACCGCGGCCCAGAACAGCGCCGACCAGAACGGTGCCAGCACCCACAGACAGGCGGCCAGCAGGCCCAGCATGAGGATCTGCACCAGCAAGCGGTCATGCTCGATCATTGGCCTTCCCTTGCTGCGCAGCGCCGGCCGGTGCCGGCGAAGAAGTGGCGTGCGATCGGCACGGCTCCCGGCTCAACGCAGCCACTCCAGGCGCAGACCCGGCGCCTCGCCCGGCTCGCTTTCCAGCCGGGCAGCGCGGGTGCCGCGCTCGATCAGCGCCTCGCGCCAGGCCGGGGCGGCCTGGCCGCCGAGCAGCAGGCGCACGCCGGTATCCAGGCGCAGGGCGCGCGTCAGCAGCGCCAGCCAGGGATCGGCCGGCTCGGCGGGCAGCTGCGCCAGCTCGAGCACGCCGGCATCCTTGAGCTGGCGCAGCAGGGTCTCGGCGTTGGGCAGATGCTCGCCCTGCGGCGCATTGGCCTCCAGCAGCTCGACGTGCAGGTAGCCGCGGCGGGTGCCGCGGGTGATGGCGTACAGCGCCAGCAGGCTGTCCTGGCGCGGCGCGGCGAGCTGCAGCAGCAGATAGGCCTGCTGCTCGTCCGGGCCGTACAGGCGCGCGTTGCCGAACACGTTGTTGGCCCACAGGCTGCTAGCGCCGCACTCGCGCCCCTCGCACCAGTGCAGCGGACGCGCGTCCAGGGCCAGCAGGGCGGTGCGCGCCTGGGCGAAGGCGTCGGCGCTGCCGTGGCCCTGCGGCAGTTCGTAGGTCAGCGCGCTGAGGCGGCCGACCACATCGATCTCGGCATCCACGCGCAGGCGGCCGCTGATGCGGCGCAGGGCGCTCTGCGGATAGATGCGCTCGACGTTGTCCTGCACCCGGTAGTCGACGATCTCCGCGCGCGGGAAACGCGGCAGGATCTCCAGGTCCTGGCTGCCCGGCACCTCGGCCCAGGCCGGCAGGATGGCCAGACTGGCGATCAGCGGCAGGCGGCGCCAGGCGCCCCTCGGCGACCCGCCCGCGCCGGCCGGCGCAGCGGTGTACAGCTCGGTCATGCAGTTTCTCCCTTGCGATGCCGCTCAGCCTCGACAGTTGGCCGGCACAAGTCAAGGCGCGGCGGACAGGGCTTTGAAACAGTCTGCAACCGCCTGCGCGCCGGCCTCGTCGTCCAGGTGCAGGTGATGACCGCCCGGCACGCGGTGCACGCGCACCGGCAGGCTGTCGAGCAGCGCCAGCCATTCGCCGCGCTGTACCGGCAGGCCCTGTTCGGCCAGCACCAGGTCGACCGGACAGCGCACGGCGCGCACGAAGGCCTCGGCGTGGGCACGGGTCAGGCGCAGCGGCGAAGGCAGGGTCAGCCGCGGATCGGTGCGCCAGGTATAGCCGCCGGCCACCGCCGTCAGGCCGCGGCTGGCGAGCAGTTCGGCGGCCTCGTGGCTGAGCGGGGAGCCGCCGCGCAGGCGCGCCTCCACCGCCCGCTCGACGCTGGCGTACACCGGGCGGCGCTTGTCGCGCAGCGCCAGCTGGGCCCGGAGCGCCTCGCCGAGCTTGTGCGGCGCCTGCTCCGGCTCGTGGGTCAGCGGGAACATGCCGTCGATCAGTGCCAGCCGCTCGATGCGCTCGGGTACGGCGCCGGCCAGCAGGGTGGCGACGATGGCGCCCAGCGAGTGGCCGAGCAGGGCGAAGCGCTGCCAGCCGAGCTGGTCGGCCACCGCCAGCACGTCCAGCGCGTAGTCCCACAGCTGGTAGCTGGCGCCGGCAGCGCGGTGCCCGGAGTGGCCATGGCCGGCCAGGTCGAGGGCGACGATGCGCAGGCCGGGCAGACGCGGCGCCAGGCGGGCGAAGCTCATGGCGTTGTCCAGCCAGCCGTGCAGTGCCAGCACCGGCTGGCCGTCCTCGGGACCATAGAGATGGGCGGCCAGTTCGATGTGCGGCAGGTTGAGGCGGATTTCCTCGACGGCGACGGTCATGGTCGTCTCAGCGCTCCGGCGGATGGTACAGGGCGCGCAGGTCCATCAGCCCGGCCAGGGCCATGTCGCCCTCGAGCAGGGCCAGGCTGGCGGTATTGAAGGTCACCGGCTGCTGCAGGTGGCCGTGCACCAGCAGACCGGCCAGGGCACCGACCAGCGGCATGTGGGTGACCACCAGCAGGTTCTGCTCGCGGCGTCCGGCGAGCATGGCCAGGGCGGCGCGCGGGTCGTCGTCGGGGGTGATGCCGTCGACGGTATGCAGCGCCGGCTCGCGGCCGAGGGCCTCGTGCACCAGCTCGGCGGTCTGCTGGGCGCGCACGTAGGGGCTGACCAGGATGGCATCCAGCGGCTCGCCGAGCAGGTGGCCGGCGGCATGCAGGGCCTCGGTGCGGCCGCGCTCGGTCAGCTCGCGCAGGTGGTCGCCGGTGCGCACGTAGGGGCCGGCCTGGCCGTGGCGCAGCAGCCACAGCCTCATGCCCGGGGCTCCGCCGGCGCATCCGGGCCGTCCGCCTTGCCGGCCTCGGGAGCCGGAGCGGCCTGGTCCGTCCCGGACGGCGTTTCGGTGGCCTCGGCAGCGGACTCGGCAACCGGCGCCTCGGCCGGCGTACTGGCCGCAACCGGGGCAACGGCTGCGGATGCGGCAGCCGCCGGCGCCACGACAGGAGCCGGGGTCAGCGGCCGGGCGCCCTCGCCCTGCGCCTCGCGGGGCGCCGGCCAGTCGGCGAACGGCCAGGGCTTCTCGTCGCTGTGGAAGCAGCCGAAACGACCGATCTGCGCCAGGTACTGGCTGAGGCCATCGCCGAAATCCATCAGCGCGCGGCTGGGCGCGCCGTTGATCAGGCGCAGGACCAGCTGCAGCAGGACCACGGCCACCAGCACCAGCTCGGCGAGCTGCCAGACGATGGCGAACAGCACCATCCACAGCACCCGCAGGATCAGGCCTTCACGACTCTGTTTGTCATCGGACATGCAACGCGCTCCCTCAGAAATCACTGGCGGAAATGAAATCGACATCGGTCTTCGGCTCGCCGGACATCAGCAGGCCGATCACCTGCTGCAAAGTGCGGCCCTCGAAAAGTATGGCATGCAGGCCGGCGACCAACGGCATGTAGACGCCGAGCTGGTCGGCGCGGGCCTTGAGCACGCGGATGGTGTTGACCCCCTCGGCCACCTCGCCCAGACGCGACACCGCCTCCTCGAGGCTCAGCCCCTGCCCCAGCGCGAAGCCGACCTGGTAGTTGCGGCTCTTCGGCGAGGAGCAGGTGACGATCAGGTCGCCCACCCCGGCCAGACCGAGGAAGGTCATCGGGTTGGCGCCCATGCGCACGGCGAAGCGGGTCATCTCCGCCAGCGCGCGGGTGATCAGCATGCTCTTGGTGTTCTCGCCCATGCCCAGCGCGGCGGCCATGCCGGACATGATGGCGTAGACGTTCTTCAGCGCCCCGCCCAGCTCGACGCCGAAGCGGTCGCGGCTGGCATACACGCGGAAGGTACGGCCGTGCAGCACCTGCTGCACGCGCCGGCACAGCTCCTCGTCCTCGCTGGCGATCACCGTGGCAGTGAGCGCATGCTCGGCGATCTCGCGCGCCAGGTTCGGCCCGGACAGCACGCCGATGCGCGCCTGCGGGGCGATCTCCTCGAGGATCTGGCTCATCAGCTTGAAGGTATCCGCCTCGATGCCCTTGGTGGTGCTGACCAGCAGCTTGCCGGCGAGCAGGCCGGCCACCGGCTGCAGCGCGGCGCGCAGGGCCGAGGACGGCAGCACGACGAACACCAGCTCGCAGGCCTGCAGGGTGGCGGCCAGGTCGCTGACCGGCTCGACCACGGCGTGCACCTTGATGCCCTTGAGGTAGCGCGGATTCTCGCCGGTGCTGCGGATCGCCTCGGCCTGGGCCTCGTCGCGCATCCACAGGCGCACGCGCTGGCCGTTCTCCGCCAGCAGGTTGGCCAGGGCGGTGCCGAAGCTGCCGCCGCCGAGCACGGCAATCGGTTGCTGCTCAGTCATGTTCCATCCATATCGGGTCGCCACTCGGCAATCGCTGCATTATACGGGGCGACCGCCGGTCGACCAGCACACCGTGACGAGGTCGTGCTGGCAGAACGCGCGCCCTCGGGTAACATGCGCGCCGCTCGAGTCCGAATGGAGACACCGTACGTGTCCGCCCCCCTGCGCACAACGCTGGCGCTATCTCTCGGCCTGCTCGCCGGCGCGGCGGCGGCCGAGGATCTGTTCGTCGGCGCGGCGGACCTGCCGGAGGTGCTCACCGCCACGCGCCTGCAGCAGTCGCCCGCCGAGGTCCCCGGCAGCGTCACCGTGCTCGACCGCGAGCTGATCCGCGCCAGCGGCGCCCGCGAGCTGCCGGAACTGCTGCGCCTGGTGCCGGGCATGCTGGTGGTGCCTGACGGCAACCTGACCACGGTCAACTACCACGGCAGCAACGCCGCCCAGGCTCGCCGCCTGCAGGTGCTGGTGGATGGCCGCTCGGTGTACCACTCGGGCCTGGCCCGGGTCGACTGGAGCGACATCCCGGTGGCCATCGAGGACATCGAGCGCATCGAGGTGTTCCGCGGCCCCAACACGGTCAGCTATGGCGCCAACGCGCTGATGGCGGTGGTCAGCATCTTCACCCGCGCACCGCGCGACACCCACGGCACCCGCCTGAAGATCACCCGCGGCGAGCGCGGCATCGCCGACTGGTATGCCAGCCAGGGCAACGGCTGGGACGGCGGCAACCTGCGCCTGTCGCTGTCCGGCTGGCACGACGAGGGCTTCGACCACGAGCGCGACGGCAGCCCGGCGCGTGACGATCGCCGCCTCAATCGCCTCAACCTGCGCGTGCAGCAGGATCTCGATCCGCGCCAGTCGCTGGACTGGCAACTGGCGCTCAAGGAGGGCACCAACCAGGCGCCGAACAGCTACGAGTCGGTGTTCCCGATCGCCGCCCAGCCGGGCGAGGCCGACGAGGCGGCCGACGTGCGCGCCCGCGACTATGCCGCCAGCCTGCGCTGGAACCTCGACCTGAACGCCGACCACCGCCTGCAGGTGCAGAGCTCGCTGCAGCACTGGGAGCGCCTGCGCGAGTGGCGCGCCTGCGAGGCCCAGGTCGGGTTCAGCCCGCAACTGCACCAGCTGTGGGCCTCCTCGCCGGCCTATGTCAAGGCGCTGTTCCGAAACCTGGCGCGCAACGACTTCACCCCGCCGCCCGGCACACCCGAGCAGACGACCCTGGCCAGCCAGTTCATCGGCCAGGTGGCGAGCACCTTCGATCCCGCCACCGGCAACGTGGCCCACAGCTGCGGCCTGATCAACGAGGACACCCGGGAAAACCGCTTCGACCTCGAGCTGCAGGATACCCTCAGCCTGTCCGACAGCCTGCGCCTGGTCAGCGGCCTGAGCTATCGTCATGACAGCGCCGACGGCGAGACCTACCTGGGCGGCCGGCGCAGCAAGGACATCGCCCGCGGCTTCGGCCAGTTCGAGTGGCAGCTCGACCGCCACTGGCTGCTGCAGGGCGGCGCCCTCTACGAGCACGACAGCAGCGCCGGCGACTCGCTGTCGCCGCGCCTGGCGCTCAACTACCTGATCACCCCGGCGCACAGCCTGCGCGCCGTCTACTCCGAGGCGGTGCGCTCGCCGGACATGTTCGAGAACTACGCCGACTGGCATTACCGGGTCCGGGACCTGCGTCCGGCCGCCCTGGGCATGGGCGAGGCGCTGTATTTCGCCAGCGCCCGCGGCACCGGCGAGCTCGGCCAGGAGCACATGCGCTCGCGCGAGCTGGGCTACCACGGCCACTTTGCCGACCTCGGCCTGAACCTGGACGTGAAGCTGTTCCACGACGAGATCGGCGGCCTGATCAGCGAGACCCTGACCCTCGAGCGGTTCGAGCCGAGCAACGACCACCGTCTGCGCCTGCGCGGCATCGAGAGCGAGCTGGACTGGCGCCTGGGGCTGCGCGACCGCCTGCGCCTGAGCCAGGCCTACATCGAACTGGAGGCCAGCCATCGCCACGACGAGCGACTGACCCCGCGCCACAGCGGCTCGGCCGGCTGGCTGCACGACTGGGGCCGCGGCTGGTCGAGTTCCGTCTTCTATTACGGCGCCGACCTGCTCAACGAATACCGCTTCGAGCGCCTCGACCTGCGCCTGGCCAAGCGCCTGCAGCTGGGCAGCAGCCAGCTGGAGCTGGCCGGTGTCGTGCAACAACGCCTGGACGACGAGCCCCTCGGCTGGTCCGACAATATGTATGATGAGCGCCGCGTACTCTGGCTCTCCGCCGGATTCGAGCTCTGACCCGTGCGCCCGTACTCAAGGATGAGATTATTGCAAGCGCTCGCCCTCCTCTGCCTGCTGGCCGCTTCGGCGCTGGCCCAGGCGACCGATATCCTGGTCGCCGCCAGCAACGATACCCCGGCCCTGCAGCGCTTCGTCGACGACCTGGCGACACGCCGCCCGGATGACCGGGTGCGCTTCGTGCATACCTCGGCGCTGACCAGCCCGGAGTCCCTGCCCGCCGACAGCCGCCTGGTGCTGCTCGGCGCCGATGCGCTGGACTGGCGGCTCGGCACCCCGGGCGGACCACCGACCCTGGTGATGCAGATCAGCCGTGTGCAGGCCTTCCGGCGTCTCGGCGACAGCCGCCCGCCCCACCTGACCCTGCTGTGGAGCGATCCGGCCCCGTCCCGCCAGTTGCGCCTGATCCGCCAGTTGCTGCCGCAGGCACGCCGGGTCGGCCTGCTGTACGGCGACGACAGCCGCTTCCTGGTCAACGAACTGCGCCGCCTGGCCGCCGCCCAGGGCCTCGCCATCACCACCTGGTACTGGCCGGACACCCGCGACAGCCGCCCGCTCAACCGACTGCTCGACGGCAGCGACGTGCTGCTGGGCGTCGACGACCCCGCGCTGTACAACCCAGGCACCATCAAGGGCGTGCTGCTGGCCAGCTACGGGCGCCGACTGGCGCTGATCGGACCGACCGCGGCGTTCATCCGCGCCGGCAGCCTGAGCAGCAGCTACAGCGACCAGCAGGACTGGCTCAACGAGCTCGACCGGCTGCTCTCGCTGGCGCCGCAGCACTGGCCGCGCGAGGCCTACCCGCAGCACTTCAAGGTGCTCAGCAACCCGCAGGTGGCACGCTCCCTGGGCGTGGAACTCAGCGACGACCGCGACCAGGCGCTGCGCCTGCAGCAATGGGAGAGCCTGCCATGATGCTGCGCTGGCGCCACAGCGACATCCGTACCCGCACCCTGGCCATCAGCCTCGGCCCGGCGCTGCTGCTGACCCTGCTGCTGACCGGTTACCTCGCCTACTCGCGCCTGCAGGACCTGCACGCCGAGCTGACCCAGACCGGCCAGCTGATCGCCGACCAGTTGGCCCCGGCCACCGAGTACGGGGTGATCTCCGGCAACATCCCGATCCTCGAGGGCCTGCTGCGGGCCAGCCTCGACATCCCCCATGTGCGTTTCATCGAGGTGCACGACCGGACCGGCGAAGTGCTCGCCTACGTCGAGCGCGCCCAGGGCGGGCGCGATGCGCGGATCGAGGTGTTCGAGGCCGACATCCTCCGCCAGCAGGTCCGCCTCGACGATCCCTTCCTGCTCAGCCCGCCGCTGGCGGCGCGCGAACCGGCCGAGGAGCGCCTGGGCCGGGTGGTGGTCGGCATGACCGACGAGGCCTTCGACCGCCGCCAGACACAGATCTTCCTGCGCGCCGGCCTGCTGGCGCTGCTGGCGCTGACGCTGACCCTGCTGCTCGCCTACCGCCTGGCGCGCAGCCTGTCGGAACCGATCCATGCCATGGGCCGGGCGCTGCAGGCGATCAAGGAAGGCGACTACCAGGCCGAACTGCCGGTGGCCGACCATGGCGAGATCGGCGATCTGGCGCGCCACATCAACCTGCTGGCCGCCGGACTGGAGCAGGCCCAGATCGAGCAGCAGCGCAGCATCGCCCAACTGGTCGCCGCCCGCGAGGAAGCCGAGCAGGCCAGCCGCGCCAAGTCGGACTTCCTGGCGATGATGAGCCACGAACTGCGCACGCCGATGAACGGCGTGCTGGGCATGCTGCAGCTGCTGGAGACCACCACGCAGACCGGCGAGCAGGCCGAGTACACCGCGCTGGCCACCGAGTCCACCGAACACCTGCTCAAGGTGATCAACGACATCCTCGACTTCTCGCGCATCGAGCGTGGCTCGCTGGAGCTGGAGCACATTCCCTTCCCGCTGGACGAGCTGCTCACCAACTCGGTGCAGGTGTTCCGCCCCAGCGCCCAGCAGCGCGGCCTGGAGCTGCATCTGGACATCCAGCCCGGCCTGGAGCAGTTCGAGGTCCGCGGCGACCCCACCCGCCTGCGGCAGATCCTGGTCAACCTGATCGGCAACGCCCTGAAGTTCACCGAGCAGGGCCACGTCGGCGTGACCGCACGCTGGCAGGTGCTCGACCAGCAGCAGATGCTCTGGCTGACCATCGCCGTGCGCGATACCGGCATCGGCATCGCCCCCGAACGCCTGCAGCACATGTTCGACGCCTTCGAGCAGGCCGACACCTCCACCTCGCGCCGCTACGGCGGCACCGGCCTGGGCCTGTCCATCGCCCGCACCCTGGCCGAGCACATGGGCGGCGGCCTGCATGCGGAGAGCACCATCGGCGAGGGCTCGACCTTCACCCTGGAACTGCCCCTGCCCTGGCGCTACCGCCATGCCGACGAGCAGGTGCTGCTGGACAGCGAGGCGACACAGGGCGGCGGCCAGCATGTGCTGCTGGTGGAGGACAACCCGGTCAACCAGACGGTGATCGAAGCCATCCTGCGCAGCCTCGGCTTCACTCCCCAGCTGGTCGGCAGCGGCCGGCAGGCGCTGCAGGCCGTCGCCGAGCAGCCCTTCGCGGCCATCCTGATGGACTGCCGGCTGCCCGACCTCGACGGTCTCAGCGCCACCCGGCAGATCCGTGACAGCGACGGACCGAACCGCCACACGCCGATCATCGCCCTGACCGCCAATGCCCTGCAGGGCGACCGCGAGGCCTGCCTGGCAGCCGGGATGAACGACTACCTGGCCAAGCCCTTCAAGCGCTCGGACCTGCGGGCCATCCTGCAGCGCTGGGTGCACAACCGACCATAGACGGCTGGCGAAAAGGTGCGAAATGCGGCAGGCTTGCACCCGCACAGTCTTGGCTGGCAGTCATTCGTCGCAGAATGCCCCCGGTCGGCCTGTGACTTTCATCACCTGGCCATAGTCTATAACCAGACCAAAGCCGCGCTCCCCCCGGGAGGGGCGAGGCCAGAAAAGATCTGCCCCCTGCGCTCAGGGACCGTCGAGGAGCTCGCATGACCAAACAAAACGCCTTCACTCGGGAAGAACTGCTCAGCTGCAGCCGCGGTGAACTGTTCGGCCCGGGTAACGCGCAACTGCCCGCCCCCAACATGCTGATGATCGATCGCATCGTTCACATCAGCGAGACCGGCGGCAAGTACGGCAAAGGCGAAATCGTGGCCGAGCTCGACATCAACCCGGACCTGTGGTTCTTCGCCTGCCACTTCGAGGGCGACCCGGTGATGCCCGGCTGCCTGGGCCTGGATGCCATGTGGCAGCTGGTCGGCTTCTACCTGGGCTGGCAGGGCAACCCCGGCCGCGGCCGCGCCCTCGGCTCGGGCGAAGTGAAATTCTTCGGCCAGGTCTTGCCGACCGCCAAGAAGGTCACCTACAACATCCACATCAAGCGCACCATCAGTCGCTCGCTGATCCTCGGCATCGCCGACGGCACCGTCAGCGTCGATGGCCGCGAGATCTACAGTGCCGAAGGCCTGCGCGTCGGCCTGTTCACTTCCACTGACAGCTTCTAAGGGTTACCCGCATGCGTCGCGTCGTAATCACCGGGATGGGCATCGTGTCCTGCCTCGGCACTGACAAAGAGACCGTTTCCGCCAACCTGCGCGCCGGCAAATCCGGCATCCGCTTCAACCAGTCGTACGCCGACATGGGGCTGCGCAGCCAGGTTTCCGGCTCCGTCAACCTCGACCTCGAAGCCCTGATCGACCGCAAGGTCTACCGTTTCATGGGTGACGCCGCCGCCTTCGCCTACCTGTCCATGGAGCAGGCGATCAAGGATGCCGGCCTGTCCGAGGAACAGATCTCCAACCCGCGTACCGGCCTGATCGCCGGCTCCGGTGGCGCCTCCACCTTCAACCAGATGGAAGCCCTGGACACCCTGCGCGAGAAAGGCGTCAAGCGCGTCGGCCCGTACCGCGTGCCGCGCACCATGGGCAGCACCGTGTCCGCCTGCCTGGCGACCCCGTTCAAGATCAAGGGCGTCAACTACTCGATCTCCTCCGCCTGCGCCACCAGCGCCCATTGCATCGGCAATGCCATGGAGCAGATCCAGATGGGCAAGCAGGACATCGTGTTCGCCGGCGGCGGCGAAGAGGAGCACTGGAGCCAGAGCTTCCTGTTCGACGCCATGGGCGCGCTGTCCACCCAGTACAACGCCACCCCGGAGAAGGCCTCGCGCGCCTACGACGCCAAGCGTGACGGCTTCGTCATCGCCGGCGGCGGCGGCATGGTGGTGGTCGAGGCCCTCGACCACGCCCTGGCCCGCGGCGCGAAGATCTATGCCGAGGTGGTCGGCTATGGCGCCACCTCCGACGGCTACGACATGGTCGCCCCGAGCGGCGAAGGCGCGGTGCGCTGCATGCAGCAGGCGCTGGCCACCGTCGACACCCCGATCGACTACCTGAACACCCACGGCACCTCGACCCCGGTCGGCGACGTCGCCGAAGCCAAGGCCGTGCGCACCGTGTTCGGCGACAAGGCCCCGGCGATCAGCTCGACCAAGAGCCTGTCCGGCCACTCGCTGGGCGCCGCCGGCGTGCAGGAAGCGATCTACACCCTGCTGATGATGGAAGGCAACTTCATCGCCGGCTCGGCCAACATCGAGGAACTGGACCCGGAAGTGGCCGATCTGCCGATCGTCACCCAGACCCGCGATAACGTCACCCTCAACACCGTGATGAGCAACAGCTTCGGCTTCGGCGGCACCAACGCCACCCTGGTCCTGAAGCGCTGGACCGGCGAGTAAGCCGCTCCCGCACCATCCACGACGGCACCTTCGGGTGCCGTCGTCGTTTCCGCCCTCCGCCACTTCCCTGCCGCTGGCAGCACATACCCCCTAGGGTATAGAGTGATGACTCCCTTCCGAACGCAAGGACATCCCATGACCCTGAAGACCATCCGCGCCAGCGGCAGCCTCGATAACGCCTTCACCATCACCGTGGCCGCCGGCAACCACGTGATCCGCATGGACCAGCCGAAGAACGCCGCCGGCCAGGACCTGGGACCGACGCCGCTGGAGATCATCCTCGCCGCGGTGGCCGGCTGCTTCGGTACCATCGGCCGCTTCATCGCCCACCAGCGCAAGTTCGAGCTGCGCGGCATGCAGTTCGAGATCGAGGCCGACTACGATCCCGACGGCCTGCTGGGCCGGCGCAGCGACGTGCGCCCGGGCTTCCAGGCCCTGCGGGTCAAGGTGGAGCTCGACGCCGACCTCAGTCGCGAGGAAAAGCAGGCGGTGCTGGAGGAAATCGAACGGCGCTGCCCGCTGGCCGACAACCTCCTGCACGGAACCAACCTGCTGACCACCCTGGCCTGAGTCCAGAGACGACGAAGCCCGGAGCAGCTGCGCCGGGCTTCGTCGTCTTGCACCACTCAGCGCACGCTGAAGCGCTGCTCGGCCAGCTTGCGGTCGCCCTGGAACACCAGGAAGTGCCACTCGCCCGGAACCACCTCGTGCGGCTCGCTGAACTCGAAGGCCATCACCTCCTGGCTGGCGCCGGGCGCCAGCTTCTGCACCACCTCGAAGCGGTCGTGGCGCTGGCCGTCAGGCGTCACCACCCCGGGGGTGAGGTACAGCAGGGTCAGCGGCACGTCGTCCGCCTGCTTGCCGCTCAGGGTCAGGCGCAGGCCGAACCTGGTGCCGAGCCGGGCGGGAATTTCTGCGGTCTGCCGGATCTGCTGGTTGTTGCGCAGCAGCACCCGCTCGCCCGGTTGCACCTCGCGCTCGGGCGTCGCGAACACGCCGTACTCCACCGGCCCCTCGACCCGCACCTCGGCCATGGCCAGACCGGACACCAACCCCAGCGCCGCCAGCGCCCCCATCTTGAACAGTCGCATGTGGCTCTCCTTCGTTGCGATGCGGCGAGCCTATGACCTTTTCATGACGAAGCGATGACGCTCGCGCTTTTCCGCCACCATGAAAAATGCCGCCCGCCCCGGAGGGCGAGCGGCATCTTCAGGACCACCGCGGGCGGGGTTCAGCCGTTCAGGCCGACAGCTCCACCAGCAGCTTGTTGAGGCGCTGCACGTAGGCGGCCGGGTCCTTGAGGCTGTCGCCGGCGGCCAGTGCGGCCTGATCGAAGAGGATGTGCGACAGGTCGGCGAAACGGTCCTCGTCGGGCTCGGCATCCAGCTTCTCGATCAGCGGGTGCTGCGGGTTGATCTCGAAGATCGGCTTGGACTCCGGCACCTTCTGCCCGCTGGCCTCGAGGATCTGGCGCATCTGCAGACCGAGATCCTGCTCGCCGATGGCGAGGATCGCCGGCGAGTCGGTCAGCCGGTGGGAGACGCGCACCTCGGCGACCTGCTCGCCCAGCGCGCCCTTGAGGCGCTCGATCAGTCCCTCCTTGGCCTTGGCCACCTCTTCCTGGGCCTTCTTGTCCTCTTCCGAGTCCAGCTTGCCGAGATCGAGATCGCCGCGGGCGACGTCGACGAACTGCTTGCCATCGAACTCCGGCAGGTAGCTCATCAGCCACTCGTCGATGCGGTCGGTGAGCAGCAGCACCTCGATGCCCTTCTTGCGGAACACCTCCAGGTGCGGGCTGTTCTTCACCTGGGCGTAACTCTCGCCGGTGAGGTAGTAGATCTTGTCCTGGCCTTCCTTCAGGCGGCCGAGGTAGTCGGCCAGCGCCACGCTCTGCTCGCCGGAAGCGTCGGAGGTGGAGGCGAAGCGCAGCAGGCCGGCGATCTTCTCCTTGTTGGCGAAGTCTTCCGCCGGGCCTTCCTTGAGCACCTGGCCGAAGGCCTTCCAGAAGGTCTGGTAGTCCTCCGGCTTGTCCTTGGCCAGCTTCTCCAGCATGTCGAGGACGCGCTTGGTCAGCGCCGACTTCATCGAGTCGATCACCGGGCCGGACTGCAGGATCTCGCGGGAGACGTTCAGCGACAGGTCGTTGGAGTCGACCACGCCCTTGATGAAGCGCAGGTACAGCGGCAGGAACTGGTCGGCCTGGTCCATGATGAACACGCGCTGCACGTAGAGCTTGAGGCCCCTGGGCGCCTCGCGGTGGTAGAGGTCGAACGGCGCCTTGCCCGGCACATAGAGCAGCGAGGTGTACTCGAGCTTGCCCTCGACCTTGTTGTGGCTCCAGGACAGCGGATTCTCGAAGTCATGGGCGACGTGCTTGTAGAACTCCTGGTACTCCTCGTCCTTGACCTCGCTGCGCGGGCGGGTCCACAGTGCGCTGGCGCGGTTGACGGTTTCCCACTCGGGCTCGGCCGGCTTTTCTTCACCGAACTGCTCTTTCGGCAGCTCGATGGGCAGGGCGATGTGGTCGGAGTATTTCTTGACGATGTTGCGCAGGCGCCAGCCGTCGGCGAACTCGGCTTCGTCGGCCTTCAGGTGCAGGACGATGCGGGTGCCGCGCTCGGCCTTGTCGATGCTGGCGATGTCGAACTCGCCCTCGCCCTTCGAGCTCCAGTGCACGCCCTCGCTGGCAGCGGCGCCGGCGCGACGGGTGTAGACGTCAACCTGGTCGGCGACGATGAACGCCGAGTAGAAGCCCACGCCGAACTGGCCGATCAGCTGGGAGTCCTTCTTCTGGTCGCCGGAGAGGTTCTTCAGGAAGTCGGCGGTGCCGGACTTGGCGATGGTGCCGAGGTGGGCGATCACCTCGTCGCGGCTCATGCCGATGCCGTTGTCCTCGAGGGTGACGGTACGCGCCTCCTTGTCGAAGCTCAGGCGGATCTTCAGCGGATCGCCGCCTTCCAGCAGCGCCGGATTGGCCAGCGCCTCGAAACGCAGCTTGTCGGCGGCGTCGGAGGCGTTGGAGATCAGCTCGCGCAGGAAGATCTCCTTATTCGAATACAGGGAATGGATCATCAGGTGAAGCAGTTGCTTCACTTCAGTCTGAAAACCCAGGGTCTCTTTGCGAGTCTCCACGCTCATGAATGCGAACTCCACGGATGACAAAGCCGCGTCTGCGGCGAGTGCCGTGGATATGGAGACTTCGCCCGGAATTTCAAGGGCTTGCCGCGAAAGCCCGGATTCAGGGCTCGAGCAGCTGGATCTGCGCCACCTCGCTCGGGCGCAGGATGAAGCTGGCTTCGCCCTGGCCGCCCAGCGAATGCTGGATCACCAGACGCCCTTCGGGGTTGAGTCCATCGAATCGCCCTTCGGCACTGCGGCCACGCTCGGTGACCACGTGGACACGAACGCCCTGGTAGCGGCTCGGCGAGGTGAGCAGGCGCTCGAGCGAAAAACCGATGCGCCGGTCGAGCGGGCGCGGCTCGCCGCGTACCACAGTGGTGGGAACCGGCGCGGTGCGACGCAGCTCCTCCTCGCTGGGCCGCGGCAGGGCCGGCGCCTGGTCGCCCTGCACATGCCAGCCCTGCAGCTCGCTGCGCCGCAGGGCAACGTCGAAGCGGCGCAGCACCCCGCCCACCCGCGCCAGCACTTCCAGCTGCAGCTGCTCGCCGTCCAGGTCCAGCGCCGGCAGCGGCTCCAGCACCAGGTCGCGCTGCCGGGTGCTGCGCTGCAGGTAGTCGGTGACCAGCCAGGCGATGGTTTCCTCGGTGTTGTGGCGGGTATCCACGCGCCCGTCGCGGTAGCGCAGGCGGTCGGTGTACAGCTCGACCTCGCCGCTCAGCGAGGTTCGGAAGGCCGGCGGCAGCACCAGGTGGAAGTCGCCACGCAGCCGGTTGGGCGGTACCGGCCGCAGGTCGAGATGCAGGGTGTAGCCGTCGACGATGCGCCGAGACTCGGGCTGGTCCTGGTCGGGCAGCAGCCAGTCGAGCTCGATTTCCGGCAGCGTCCCGTGATCCTCCGGCAGCACGTCGACGCGCAGCTCGCCGCCGTCATGGGCGGGCAGGCGGATGCGCAGCTCGCGCCGGGCGAAGGAATCGTCGCCCTCGCGCAGCACCAGGGCGCCATCGATCAGTTCGCCCAGATCGGGCGCGAAGGGCTTGCCGTTGAACTCGCCGCCCAGGCGGATCTCCAGGCCGCCAGCGGCCTTGGGCTCGGGCTCCAGCCAGCGCAGGCTGAGGATGGCGGCCAGGCGGTCGGGATCGTGGCCGGCCAGCATGGTGAAACCCACCACCAGCGGAATGCAGCCCAGGCCCATCAGCATCACGGCGCTGCGCGCGCGGCGCCAGTGGCGCAGGATGAACAACAGCGGCAGCGGCGGCAGCAGGCTGCCGCACCCCCACAGCAGACTGGTGGCGAAGGCACTGGCCACCAGCCAGAACAGGCCGGACAGGATCAGCAGCAGGCCAGCGACTATCAGCAAGGAATCCATCAGGCAGGCTTCCGCAGGTGGCGGGAGGGGAAAGAAGACATCATGGCTGGTCGACCGTGAAGCGGTTGCCGCGCTCAAGCACGAGAAGTTGACTCATCGAAAGACCTTGTCTGCTAGGAAACCCCGCCGGCATTCTGGCGGACGAACGGCATCGCATGATACCCGCTTCGACGACAGCAGCCCAAGCGCCGATACATCGGGGTTCGGCCCGGAACCTTTGCCCGAAATGGCACTCTCATCGGATGAGCGAATGGAGCTTCCCCGATACTCGTCCCAGTTGTTGCGAGGAACGGGGAAAGCCGTGCAGGACGAGCCTCGGCAGGCGATTTGCCAGCCTCCCGATGCTGCACTACACCTGAATCTGACCGGCATTCGCCTTTCACCTGATTCGGATACTCCCAAGGAGCACCAACATGCAAAAGCCCCTGACTTACGCCCTGCTGCTTGCCGCCACCCTCGGCCTCGCGGCCTGTGGCGACAAGCCTGAAGACAAGGTGGAGTCGGCAAGCGGCTCCGCCGCCCAGGCGCCCGCCACCGCCGTGCAGAAGGCTGGCGAGGCTGCCAAGGAGGCAGGCGCTGCCGTCGAGGAGAAGGCAGCCGAAATGACCGAGAAGGCAGGCGCTGCCGTCGAGGAAGCCGGCAAGACGATGCAGGATGCAGGCGCCGCCATGCAGGACAAGGCCGGAGAGGCCGCCCCTGCCGAAGAACAGAAGCAGCAGTAACCCCCCCACCCTGCCGCCCTCCCGGTCTGCGCGACCGGGCGGGGCGGCGCTCCTCCTCCCTGCGCTACTCCATCCTGTCCCTGGCCGGCTCGCCCAGCGGTGCCGGGCTGTAGGCCATCACCTCCAGCACGTCGGAATGGAATTCGCGCCGGTACAGCACGAACACCACCCCGGCGGTGGCCAGCATGTAGACCCAGGGATTGATGAACCAGGCCAGGGTCGCCAGTCCGAAATAGTAGGAACGCAGCCCCAGGTTGAACTGGTTGGCGGCCAGCGAGATCACCCGCGCCGTGCGCTCGGCGAAGGCACGGCGCTCCGCCTCGGTGACGTTGCGCTCGGAGATCATCGGCGCCGCCCCCACCATCATCGCCGCGAAGTTGTACTGGCGCATGCACCAGCTGAAGGTGAAGAACGAGTAGATGAACACCAGCGCCACACAGATGATCTTGATCTCCGACAGCTCGCGGCTGACCTCCTGCACGAACGGCAGGCCTTCCAGCACCGACACCGCCCGCTCGGTGGAGCCGAGCACGGTCAGCACGCCGGCGAGGATGATCAGGGTGCTGGAAGCGAAGAACGAGGCGTTGCGCTCCAGGTTGCCGATCACGTTGGCATCGGCGATGCGGTTGTCGCGCATCAGCAGGCGGCGCATCCAGTCCTCGCGGTACAGGTGCATCACGCTGGCCAGGCAGGGGGTGTCCTTGCCCTTCCAGATCGCGTAGCGGGTGTAGCCCAGCCAGCAGAGGATGAACCAGGCCAGGGCGGCCACATGGGGCAGGTAGTGCGCGTCGATGGTCATGACAACTCCTTGTATGCTGCGCCTGTGCCTCCGGCACCCTTGCCGGAGGCACCAGCAGGATTACGCGCGCACCGGCGGGCAGCCCCGCAGGCGGTCGAAGATCATCGCGCCCAGCAGGGTCAGCAACGCCGGCAGCAGCCAGCCGAGGCTGTGCTCGGCCAGCGGCAGGCTGCCGAGCCAGCCCGGCACCAGGGCCTTCAGGCCGGCGGCGTCCAGGCCGGCGAACACGCCGAACACCAGGGTCATCGCCATCACCGGGCGGAACACCCGCGGCGGATGCAGCCACAGGCCGTCGGCCAGGCTGAGCAGCACCAGCACGATGGCCAGCGGATACAGGCCGACCAGCACCGGCACCGAGAAGCTGATCAGCTGGGTCAGGCCGAGGTTGGCCACCAGCAGGCTGAACAGGCTGACCACGATCACCACCGTGCGATACGACACCGGGAACTGGTTGCTGAAGAACTCGCCGCAGGCGGTGATCAGGCCGACGGCGGTGGTCAGGCAGGCCAGGGTGATGACCAGCGCCAGCAGCAGGCTGCCGGCCATGCCGAAGGTGTGCTGCACGTAGGCGGTGAGGATCTGCACGCCGTTCTGCGCATCGCCGGCGATGGCGTGACTGGTGGCGCCGAGACGGAACAGCGCCAGGTAGACCAGCGCCAGGCCGATGGCGGCGATCAGCGCGGCGAGGATCGAATAGCGGGTGACCCGGTGCGCCATGTCCACACCGTGGTCACGGATGGCAGTGGCGATGACGATGCCGAATACCAGCGCGCCGAGGGTGTCCATGGTCAGGTAGCCCTGCAGGAAGCCCTGCATCAGCGGCGCCGCCTGATAGTCGGGCGCGGTGGCGCCGACCGTACCGGCCGGGGCGAACACCGCCGCGCCGCCGAGCACCAGCAGGGCGACGATCAGCACCGGGGTGATCAGCTTGCCGACGCGCTCGAGCAGACGCCCGGGATTGAGGGCGAGGAACAGCACCAGGGCGAAATACACCAGGGTATACAGGGCCTGCGCGAGGCTGCCGCTGCCGGCCAGCGGCGCGATGCCCATCTCGAACGACACCACCGCGGTACGCGGCGTGGCGAACAGCGGACCGATCGCCAGGTAGACCGTCACGGCGAACAGCAGGCCGGCGCTCTTGCCGAGCGGCGCAGTGAGCTGCGCCATGCCGCCGCCCACCCGGGCCAGGGCCACCACGGTGAGCAGCGGCAGGCCGACGCCGGTGAGCAGGAAGCCCAGGGCCGCGCTCCACATGGCCTCGCCAGCGGCGAGGCCGGCGCTCGGCGGGAAGATGATGTTGCCCGCCCCGAGGAACAGCGCGAAGGTCATGAAGCCCAGACCCAGGACATCGACGGTTTTCAAATGATTCATGCACACAACCAGAAAGTGGGAACGGAATCCGGCGCCAGGCACAACGAAAAGAGCCACCCGCAGGTGGCTCCTTCCGTCAAGCCCGCTCCACCGGAGCTTATTTCATGGTCCAGCCGGTCACTTCGGCCAGCGCCTTGCCGATATCGGCCAGCGAGCGCACGGTCTTCACCCCGGCATCCTGCAGGGCGGCGAACTTCTCGTCCGCGGTACCCTTGCCGCCGGAGATGATGGCGCCGGCATGGCCCATGCGCTTGCCGGGCGGCGCGGTGACGCCGGCGATGTAGGACACCACCGGCTTGGTCACGTTAGCCTTGATGAAGGCCGCCGCCTCCTCCTCCGCGCTGCCGCCGATCTCGCCGATCATGACGATCGCCTCGGTCTGCGGGTCGGCCTCGAACAGCTTGAGGATATCAATGAAGCTCGAACCCGGGATCGGGTCACCACCGATGCCCACGCAGGTGGACTGGCCGAAACCGGCGTCGGTGGTCTGCTTCACCGCCTCGTAGGTCAGGGTGCCGGAACGCGACACGATACCGACCTTGCCCGGCAGGTGGATATGGCCGGGCATGATACCGATCTTGCACTCGCCCGGGGTGATCACGCCGGGGCAGTTCGGGCCGATCAGACGAACGCCCAGCTCGTCGCACTTGACCTTGGCCTCGAGCATGTCGAGGGTCGGGATGCCTTCGGTGATGCAGATGATCAGCTGGATGCCGCCGAAGGCCGCCTCGAGGATGGAGTCCTTGCAGAACGGCGCCGGCACGTAGATCACCGACGCGGTGGCGCCGGTGGCGGCCACGGCATCCTTGACGGTATCGAACACCGGCAGGCCGATATGGGTGGTGCCGCCCTTGCCCGGAGTCACGCCGCCGACCATGCGGGTGCCGTACTCGAGGGCCTGCTCGGAGTGGAAGGTGCCCTGACTGCCGGTGAAGCCCTGGCAGATGACCTTGGTGTCCTTGTTGATCAGGATGCTCATTACTTGCCCTCCGCGGCCTTGACGACCTGCTGCGCAGCGTCGGTCAGGCTGCTCGCCGCGATGATGTTCAGACCGCTATCCGCCAGTACCCTGGCGCCCAGATCGGCGTTGTTGCCTTCCAGACGCACCACCACCGGCACCTTGACGCCCACCTCGCGGACCGCGCCGATGATGCCCTCGGCGATCATGTCGCAGCGCACGATGCCGCCGAAGATGTTCACCAGCACCGCCTGCACGTTGCTGTCGGAGAGGATGATCTTGAACGCTTCGGTGACGCGCTCCTTGGTAGCGCCGCCGCCGACGTCGAGGAAGTTGGCCGGGCGGCCGCCGTGCAGGTTGACGATGTCCATGGTGCCCATGGCCAGGCCGGCGCCGTTGACCATGCAGCCGATGTTGCCGTCCAGCGCCACGTAGTTGAGCTCCCACTTGGCTGCGTGGGCCTCGCGCGGGTCGTCCTGGGAGGGGTCCTGCATCTCGCGCAGCTTGGGCTGGCGGTACAGGGCATTGCCGTCGATGTTGAGCTTGGCATCCAGGCAGTGCAGGTTGCCGTCCTTCTTGATCACCAGCGGGTTGACCTCGAGCAGGGCCAGGTCGTAGTCCTGGAACAGCTGGGCGAGGCCGACGAAGATCTGCGCGAACTGCTTGACCTGATCGCCCTTGAGACCGAGCTTGAAGGCCAGTTCGCGGCCCTGGAACGGCTGCGCGCCGACCAGCGGGTCGATGGTGGTCTTGAGGATCTTCTCCGGGGTTTCGTGGGCGACCTTCTCGATGTCCACGCCGCCTTCGGTGGAGGCCATGAACACGATGCGCCGCGAGGAGCGGTCGACCACCGCACCCAGATACAGCTCCTTGGCGATATCGGTGCAGGCCTCGACCAGAATCTTGCTGACCGGCTGCCCGTTGGCATCGGTCTGGTAGGTCACCAGGCGCTGGTCCAGCCACTGCTGGGCGAACGCGCGGGCCTCATCCTTGCTACGAACCAGCTTGACGCCGCCTGCCTTGCCGCGACCGCCGGCATGCACCTGGGCCTTCACCACCCACTCGCTGCCGCCGATCTTGTCACAGGCCTCGGCTGCTTCCTTCGGAGTATCGACTGCGTAGCCCCGGGACACCGGCAGACCATACTCGGCAAACAACTGCTTACCCTGATATTCGTGAAGATTCATCTTTCCATACCACTTTAGTTGTAAGTATTGGCGACCGAATCCTAACCGGGAATGCACTTCAGTGGCTAGAGCTCTGGAATGGGCTTTCCGCTCCGCGCAACCGCCAGAAACGACAACGGCCCCTGGCAGCGGAAGTACCGGACTTCCGCTGCCAGGGGCCGTTGCGGGGCCGGCTGACGAAGGTGTCAGCCGGCGCCAGGCGCGTCAGCGCTTCTTGCGGTTGGCGATGTGGATGGCGTGGCCATTCACCGCCAGAGCGGCCTCGTGCAGGCCTTCCGACAGGGTCGGGTGCGAGAACACCATCATGCCCAGGTCTTCGGCGCTGGAGCCGAATTCCATGGCGATGGCGCCCTGCTGGACCAGCTCGGCGGCGCTCGGGCCGATCACGTGGACGCCCAGCACGCGGTCGGTCTTGGCATCGGCGATGACCTTGATCAGACCGTGGGTGTCGTTGGCAGCCATGGCGCGGCCGCTGGCGGCGAACGGGAACACGCCGACGTTGACGGCGACGCCCTCGGCCTTCAGCTGCTGCTCGGTCTTGCCGACGGCGGCGATTTCCGGGTGGGTGTAGATGACCGACGGGATCAGGTCGTAGTTGACCTGGGCCTTGTGGCCGGCGATGCGCTCGGCGACCATCACGCCCTCTTCCGAGGCCTTGTGGGCCAGCATCGGGCCGCGCACCACGTCGCCGATGGCGTACACGCCCGGCACGCTGGTGGCGCACTGGTCGTCGACGAAGATGAAGCCGCGCTCGTCCAGGGTCACGCCGCTGTCGGCAGCCAGCACGTCCTGGGTCACCGGACGGCGGCCGACGGAGACGATCAGCTTGTCGAAGGTCAGCTGCTGCTCGCCGTTGGCGTCGGTGAAGAACACGGTGACCTGCTTCTTCTTGACTTCCGAACCGGTGACGCGGGCGTTCAGGCGGATGTCCAGGCCCTGCTTGGTCAGCAGCTTCTGGGCTTCCTTGGCGACCTGCTCGTCGATGGCCGGCAGGAACTTGTCCTGGGCCTCGATCACGGTGACTTCGGCACCCAGGCGGGCCCACACCGAGCCCAGCTCCAGGCCGATGACGCCGGCGCCGATCACGCCCAGCTTCTTCGGCACGCTCTGGAACTCCAGGGCGCCAGTGGAATCGACGATGGTGTCCTGGTTGACCGGTGCCGGCGGGATGTCGATCGGCTTGGAGCCGGAGGCGATGATCACGTTGCTGGCTTCCAGCACCTCGACCTTGCCGTCTTCGCCGGTGACTTCGACCTGCTTGCCGGCCAGCAGCTTGCCGTGGCCTTCGATCAGGGTCACGCCGTTCATCTTGAACAGGCTGGCGATGCCGCCAGTCAGGTTCTTCACGATGTTCGCCTTGCGGTCGATCATCGCCGGGACGTCCATCTTGACGTCCTTCACCTCGATACCGTGGACGCCGAAGCTTTCCTTGGCCTCGTGGTACTTCCAGGAGCTGTCCAGCAGCGCCTTGGAGGGAATGCAGCCGACGTTCAGGCAGGTGCCGCCCAGGGCAGTCTTGCCATCCTTGCCCTTGTACTTCTCGATGCAGGCGGTCTTGAAGCCCAGCTGGGCTGCGCGAATGGCCGCCACGTAGCCGCCCGGGCCACCGCCAATCACCACTACGTCGAATTTCTGGGTCATAACTCTCGATCCTTTTGGGATGAACCGGACGGCCCCTCTGTCAGGGGCCGTCGTGGGAGAAGCGCGGGATCAGACGTCCAGCAGCAGGCGAGCCGGATCTTCCAGCAGGTCCTTGATGGTCACCAGGAAGCTGACCGCTTCCTTGCCATCGATCAGACGGTGGTCGTAGGACAGCGCCAGGTACATCATCGGCAGGATCACCACCTGGCCGTTGACGGCCATCGGGCGCTCCTGGATCTTGTGCATGCCGAGGATGGCGGTCTGCGGCGGATTGACGATCGGGCTGGACAGCAGGGAGCCGAACACGCCGCCGTTGGAGATGGTGAAGGTGCCGCCGGTCATCTCCTCGATGGTCAGCTTGCCTTCCTTCGCCTTGCGGCCGTAGCCGGCGATGGTGCCTTCGATCTCGGCCAGGCTCATCAGCTCGGCATTGCGCAGCACCGGAACCACCAGACCGCGGTCGCTGGAGACGGCCACGCCGATGTCCGAGTAGCCGTGGTAGACGATGTCGTTGCCGTCGATCGAGGCGTTGACGCCCGGGAAGCGCTTCAGCGCCTCGGTGGCGGCCTTGACGAAGAACGACATGAAGCCCAGGCGCACGCCGTTGTGCTTCTTCTCGAACAGGTCCTTGTACTTGTTGCGCAGATCCATGATCGGCTTCATGTTGACTTCGTTGTAGGTAGTCAGCATGGCCATGGTGGACTGGGCTTCGACCAGACGCTCGGCGATCTTGGCGCGCAGGCGGGTCATCGGCACGCGCTTCTCGACGCGGTCGCCGACGGCGAAGATCGGCGCATCGGCAGCCGGAGCGGCCGGCTTGGCAGCCGGAGCCGGAGCCTTCTTGGCCTCGACGGCAGCGACGGCGTCTTCCTTGGTGACGCGACCGCCCTTGCCGGTGCCCGGAATGGCGTTGCGATCCAGGTCGTTCTCGGCAGCGATCTTGCGCGCGGCCGGCGACAGGATGGCTTCCTCGGCAGCGGCGGCCGGGGCGGCAGCCGGAGCAGCGGCAGCGGCCGGAGCGGCAGCCGGGGCAGCGGCGGCAGCGCCTTCGGTCAGGGTGCCGAGCAGTTCGCCGCTCAGCACGGTGTCGCCTTCGTTCTTGACGATTTCGGCCAGCACGCCATCGGCTTCGGCCAGGACTTCCATCACCACCTTGTCGGTTTCGATGTCGACGATCAGCTCGTCACGCTTGACGGCTTCGCCCGGCTTCTTGTGCCAGGTGGCAACGGTACCGTCAGCGACGGATTCCGGGAAAGTCGGGGCTTTGATCTCAATAGCCATTCTGTGCATTTCCTATGGATTCGGGTTCTTCAGGCATGCGACTGCCGGACCCGGGGTCCGGCAGCGCAGTGTGAAGGCATTAAACGGTGAAAGCATCCTGCAGCAGCTTTTCCTGCTGCTCGGCGTGCATCGACGCGTAGCCACAGGCCGGCGCAGCGGAAGCCTCGCGACCGGCGTAGGCCAGGCCGAGGGTCTTCTTGTGTGCGGCGATGACGCGGCGCATGTGATGCTGGCTGCAGTACCAGGCGCCCTGGTTCATCGGCTCTTCCTGGCACCAGACCACGTGCTTGAGGTGCTTGTACGGCGCCATGATCTCGGCCAGCTCCTCTTCCGGGAACGGATAGAGCTGCTCGATGCGGACGATGGCGGTGTCCTCGCGACCCTCAGCGCGACGCTTCTCCAGCAAGTCGTAGTAGACCTTGCCGCTGCACAGGATCAGCCGCTCGACCTTCTTCGGATCGAGGCTGTCGATCTCCGGCAGCACCGGATGGAAGGAGCCCTGAGCCAGGTCTTCCAGGGTGGAGATGGCCAGCTTGTGGCGCAGCAGCGACTTCGGAGTCAGGGCCACCAGCGGCTTGCGCAGCGGGCGGATCACCTGGCGGCGCAGCATGTGGTAGACCTGCGCCGGAGTGGTCGGCATGCAGACCTGGATGTTGTGCTCGGCGCACAGCTGCAGGTAACGCTCCAGGCGGGCGGAGGAATGCTCCGGACCCTGGCCTTCGTAGCCATGCGGCAGCAGCATGGTCAGACCGCACAGACGGCCCCACTTGGTCTCGCCGCTGCTGATGAACTGGTCGATCACCACCTGGGCGCCGTTGGCGAAGTCACCGAACTGGGCTTCCCAGATCACCAGCGCGTTCGGCGTGGTGGTGGCGTAGCCGTATTCGAAGGCCAGCACGGCTTCCTCGGAGAGGAAGGAGTCGTACAGATCGAACTTCGGCTGGCCCTCGTAGAGGTTCTGCAGCGGGATGTAGCGGTTGGCGTCCTTCTGGCTGTGCAGCACGGCATGGCGATGCGAGAAGGTGCCACGGCCGACGTCCTGGCCGGTGATGCGCACCGGGTGACCTTCCACCAGCAGGGTGGCGTAGGCCAGGGTCTCGGCGCAGCCCCAGTTGATCGGCATGGCGCCGACGCCCATGCGACCGCGATCCTCGAGGATCTTGGCAACCTGGCGCTGGACCACGAAACCTTCCGGAATCTGCAGCAGCTTGGCGTTCAGCTCCTGCAGGGTCTTCAGGTCGAAGCTGGTGTCGTGCTTGGCGGTCCAGGCATGGCCCAGGTAGGGGCGCCAGTCGACGAACAGCTCGGGGTTCGGCTCCTTGACCAGGCTCTTCAGCACGTGCAGGCCGTTGTCCAGCGCGGTGCGGTATTCGTCGACCTTGGCCTGCACCTCTTCCTGGCTCAGGCTGCCTTCCTTGACCAGGGCATCGGCGTACAGCTCGCGAGTGGTGCGCTGCTTGGCGATCTTCTGGTACATCAGCGGCTGGGTGCCGCTCGGCTCGTCGGCCTCGTTGTGGCCGCGACGGCGGTAGCAGACCAGGTCGATGACCACGTCACGCTTGAACTGCATGCGGTAGTCGACGGCCAGCTGGGTGACGAACAGCACGGCTTCCGGATCGTCGCCGTTCACGTGCAGGATCGGCGCCTGGATCATCTTCGCCGGATCGGTGCAGTACTCGGTGGAACGGGTGTCTTCCGGGTTGCTGGTGGTGAAACCGACCTGGTTGTTGATGACGATGTGGATGGTGCCGCCAGTCTTGTAGCCGCGGATCTGCGACATCTGGAAGGTTTCCATCACCACGCCCTGACCGGCGAAGGCCGAGTCGCCGTGGAGGGAGATCGGTACCACCTTGTCGCCGGCGGCATCGCCGCGACGGTCCTGACGAGCGCGCACGGAACCCTCGACCACCGGGGAAACGATTTCCAGGTGGGACGGGTTGAACGCCATGGCCAGGTGCACTTCGCCACCGGAGGTCATGACGTTGGAGGAGAAGCCCTGGTGGTACTTCACGTCACCGGAGCCCAGCTCGACCAGCTTCTTGCCCTCGAACTCGTCGAACAGGTCGCGCGGGTTCTTGCCGAGGGCGTTGACCAGCAGGTTCAGGCGGCCGCGGTGGGCCATGCCGATGACGATTTCCTTGGCGCCGTAGGAGCCGGAGCGCTGGATGATCTCGTCGACCATCGGCACCAGGCTCTCGCCGCCTTCCAGACCGAAACGCTTGGTGCCCGGGTACTTGGTGCCCAGGTACTTCTCCAGGCCTTCGCCGGCGGTCAGACGCTCGAGGACGTGCGCCTTGACTTCCTTGCTGTACTGCGGACGGCCACGCACGCTCTCCAGACGCTGCTGGAACCACTTGCGCTGCTCGGAATCGACGATGTGGGTGAACTCGGCGCCGATGGTGCCGCAGTAGGTCGCCTGCAGGGCGTCGCGGATCTCGCGCAGGGTCGCTTCCGGCTTGCCGATGAACAGCTCGCCGGTCTGGAACACGGTATCCAGGTCGGCGTCGGTCAGGCCGTAGTGATGGATCGACAGGTCTGCCGGCGCCTTGCGCTCCCACAGGCCGAGCGGGTCGAGCTTGGATGCCTGATGGCCACGCATGCGGAAGGCCTGAATCAGACGCAGCACTTCGACCTGCTTCTTCTCATGCTCACTGCTGACGGTGCCGGCGGACACCGGCTGGGCGCGACGCTGGTTCTTGGCCAGCAGCACGAAATGATCGCGGACCGTGGCATGGGAGACGTCGGGGGACTGGCTGCCGTCGGCCGGCAGCTTCTGGAAGTAGGTGCGCCACTCTTCGGGCACAGCGTTGGGATCGTGCAGGAAGAGCTCGTAGAGCTCTTCGACGTAGGCAGCGTTTCCACCGGACAGGTGGGCACTGTTCCACATCCGCTGCATTACGCTTTCATGCATGCTAGGTCACCCTCGGTAAGGGGACACCATCTGGCGTGGAGACCGCCGTGGCTTAAAGTCCAGAGCAGCGACTTCGGCAAAGCCACTTGGGATCCCGCTGATGGTCCGGGCTCCAGCCCGGTTGCCCCTGCTGGTCGTTTTTTAATCAAGAACCGCGGCTTTGTGGGCTACGGCTGGTTCTGCAACTGCGCGGAGTGCCGGCAAGCCGCCACTCCGCGCAGATTCTTTTGACTCACCGCACGTGGCGGCTCATCAGGTACCGCTTTGCAGCAGCATGTTACGCACGTGGCCGATCGCCTTGGTCGGGTTCAGACCCTTCGGGCAAACGTTCACGCAGTTCATGATCCCGCGGCAACGGAACACACTGAACGGGTCGTCCAGCGACGCCAGACGCTCTTCGGTCTTGGTGTCGCGGCTGTCGGCCAGGAAGCGATAGGCCTGCAGCAGGGCGGCCGGACCGAGGAACTTGTCCGGGTTCCACCAGAACGACGGGCAGGAGGTCGAGCAGCAGGCGCACAGGATGCACTCGTACAGACCGTCCAGCTTCTCGCGCTGTTCCGGGGACTGCAGACGCTCGATGGCCGGAGCCGGAGTGTCGTTCTGCAGGAACGGCTGCACCTTCTCGTACTGCTTGTAGAAGATGCTCATGTCGACCACCAGGTCACGGATGACCGGCAGGCCCGGCAGCGGGCGGATCACCAGCTTGCCGTTCTTGATCACCTGCGAGATCGGGGTGATGCAGGCCAGGCCGTTCTTGCCACTGATGTTCATGCCGTCGGAACCGCAAACGCCTTCGCGGCAGGAGCGACGGTAGGAGAAGGTCACGTCCTGCTCCTTGATCAGCGCCAGGACATCCAGGACCATCAGGTCCTTGCCGTCGATCTCGACGTTGAAATCCTGCATGAACGGAGCAGCGTCTTTCTCCGGGTTGTAGCGGTAGACGCTGACTTGCAGAGTTTTACCAAGCGACATATCAGCCTCCCTTAATAAGTACGCACTTTGGGCTCGAACGCCGGAACGGTCTTCGGCGAGAAGTTCACGCCGCGCTTGGCCACGCGCTTCTCACCCGGGAAGTACAGGGTGTGGCACAGCCAGTTCTCGTCGTCGCGCTCTTCGAAGTCTTCGCGGGCGTGGGCACCACGGGACTCCTTGCGGACCTCGGCGGCGATCGCAGTGGCTTCGGCCACTTCGAGGAGGTTCTGCAGCTCCAGCGCTTCGGTACGCGCGGTGTTGAAGGCCTGGCTCTTGTCGGCGATCTTGACGTTGGCGATGCGCTCGCGCAGCTCTGCCAGCTGGGCGATGCCCTTCTGCATGTATTCGCCGGTACGGAACACACCGAAGTAGTTCTGCATGCACTGCTGCAGCTCTTTGCGCAGCGGGGCAACGTCTTCACCGGTGGTGCGCTCGTTGACGCCGGACAGGCGCTTGAGGGAAGCCTCGAGGTCGCTCTCGGTGGCGCCGCGGTGCTCGATGCCCTCCTTGAGGGCCTTCTCCAGGTGCAGACCGGCAGCGCGGCCGAACACCACCAGGTCGAGCAGCGAGTTGCCGCCCAGACGGTTGGCGCCGTGCACCGACACACAAGCCACTTCGCCCACGGCGAACAGGCCTTCGATGATCTTGTCGTTGCCGTTGGCGTCCTGGGTGATGGCCTGACCATGGATGTTGGTGGCAACGCCACCCATCATGTAGTGGCAGGTCGGGATCACCGGAATCGGCGCGACCACCGGGTCGACGTGGGCGAAGGTCTTGGACAGTTCGCAGATGCCCGGCAGGCGGCTGTGCAGCACTTCCTCGCCGAGGTGATCGAGCTTCAGCAGCACGTGATCCTTGTCCGGACCACAGCCGTTGCCGGCGATCACTTCCTTGACCATGGAACGGGCGACCACGTCGCGACCGGCCAGGTCCTTGGCGTTCGGAGCGTAACGCTCCATGAAGCGCTCGCCGTGGGCGTTGATCAGATAGCCACCCTCACCGCGGCAACCTTCGGTCACCAGCACGCCGGCGCCGGCGATGCCGGTCGGGTGGAACTGCCACATCTCGATGTCCTGCACCGGCACGCCGGCACGCAGGGCCATGCCCACGCCGTCGCCGGTGTTGATCAGGGCGTTGGTGGTGGAGGCGTAGATACGGCCGGCACCGCCGGTAGCCAGCACGGTGGCCTTGGAGCGGATGTAGACGGTCTCGCCGGTCTCGATGCGGATGGCGATGATGCCGACGATGGCACCGTCCTGGTTCTTCACCAGGTCGACGGCGAACCACTCGTTGAGGAAGGTGGTGCCGTTCTTCAGGTTGGCCTGGTACAGGGTGTGCAGCAGGGCGTGACCGGTACGGTCGGCCGCGGCGCAGGTACGGGCAGCCTGGCCACCGTTGCCGTAGTCCTTGGACTGACCACCGAACGGACGCTGGTAGATGCGGCCCTGCTCGGTGCGGGAGAACGGCAGGCCCATGTGCTCGAGCTCGAACACGGCTTCCGGACCTACGGAACACATGTACTCGATGGCGTCCTGGTCACCGATGTAGTCGGAGCCCTTGACGGTGTCGTACATGTGCCAGCGCCAGTCGTCGTTCGGGTCGGCCGAAGCGATGGCGCAGGTGATGCCGCCCTGGGCGGACACGGTATGCGAACGGGTCGGGAAGACCTTGGTCACGCAGGCGGTCTTGTGACCGGACTGGGACAGCTGCAGCGCGGCGCGCATGCCGGCACCGCCACCACCGATGATGATGGCGTCGAAGGAAAGAGTAGGAATGCTAGCCATGGATCAGATACCCCAAAGAATCTGCACACCCCAGACGAAGAACGCGAACATGGCGATGCCGCAGACTGCCTGGAAGAGGAAACGCACAGCGGTGGCCGACTTGCCCAGCGCCATCGGCGTCAGGTAGTCAGTGGAGATGGTCCACATGCCGACCCAGGCGTGCACGCTCAGGGCGACGACGGCCAGCAGGCTGAAGATGCGCATCCAGCCCTGGGCGAACAGACCGTGCCAGTCGGCATAGCCCAGCCCCGGATTGGCGACCAGGTAGCCCAGCAGGAAGAGGAAGTAAGCCGCGAGCACCACAGCGGAGACCCGCTGGGCCATCCAGTCGTAGAGGCCCGACCGGGAGAAGTTAGTGACGTTGGTTACCATACCCACACCCCTGCAAGAACGATCAGCACCGCGGAAATGGCGATGACGATTTTGGAGCCCAGCTTGCCGCCTTCCAGCGTTTCGCCAATGCCCATATCCATAATCAGATGGCGAATGCCGGCTACCAGGTGGTACAGGAGCGCGGACAACAGACCCCACATCACGAGCTTGGCCAGGGGGCTGGCCAGACACGCCTTCACCTGCTCGAAGCCTTCCTCGGACGCCAGGGACAGGTCGAGTGCGTACAGCAGCACAGCGATGCCCAGGAACAGAATGACGCCGGAGATACGGTGAGCGATGGACGTGTAAGCAGTGACTGGGAGTTGGATGGTCCTAAGGTCTAGGTTTACGGGTCGTTTGCTATTCACGGCTTTTTTCACACTGAGAGCCCCAACCAGCAGGGCAAGTTGTCGGGAAGTGCACTTGTCAGGTACCCATCACCAGGTAGTGACAACAGCCAGAACCTAGGCCTGGCATAGCCTCTGGCGGTCGGCCACGCAGTATAGACAGTTAGGTCAGGCCTGACAACGCGCGGCCTTAGCCTAAAGGACTGATTGTCGCACCCGTCCGAAAGGAGTAAATAGCCGTGAACTTGAGCGAACATGCGCGCGCAGAAGGCGTGTCGACCGACTTTCGGACAAATTGACTTTCGCCTTTATCGCTCTATAGTGGCACGGGCCCTGCCTGGGGGGCCGTGTATAGAAAGATGATTTCAAGCCAAGCACAATTTTAGGAGGCCGGTTATGGCTGACAAGAAAGCACAGTTGATCATCGAGGGCGCCGCCCCCGTCGAGCTGCCCATTCTCTCTGGCTCCATGGGCCCGGACGTCATCGACGTTCGCAGCCTGACCAGCCAGGGGGTGTTCACCTATGATCCTGGCTTCATGTCGACCGCCGCTTGCGAGTCGAAGATCACCTTCATCGACGGCGACAAGGGCGTCCTGCTGCACCGCGGCTACCCGATCGAGCAGCTGGCCGAGAAATCCGACTACCTCGAAACCTGCTACGCCCTGCTCTACGGCGAGCTGCCGACCGCTGCGCAGAAGGCCGAGTTCACCGGCCTGGTGAAGAACCACACCATGGTTCACGAGCAGATGAAGTCGTTCCTCAACGGCTTCCGCCGCGACGCACACCCGATGGCGGTGATGTGCGGCCTGGTCGGCGCCCTGTCCGCCTTCTACCACGACTCGCTGGACAATAACGATCCGAAGCACCGCGAGATCTCCGCGATCCGCCTGATCGCCAAGATGCCGACCATGGCCGCCATGGCCTACAAGTACTCGGTCGGCCAGCCGATCATGTACCCGCGCAACGACCTGAGCTACGCGGAAAACTTCCTGCACATGATGTTCAACACCCCGTGCGAGGAGAAGAAGGTGAACCCGGTGCTGGCCAAGGCCATGGACCGCATCTTCATCCTGCACGCCGACCATGAGCAGAATGCCTCCACCTCCACCGTGCGCCTGACCGGCTCCACCGGTGCCAACCCGTTCGCCTGTATCGCCGCCGGCATCGCCGCGCTGTGGGGACCGGCTCACGGCGGCGCCAACGAGGCCGTGCTGACCATGCTGGACGAGATCGGCAGCGTCGAGAACATCGAGAAGTTCATCGCCAAGGCCAAGGACAAGAACGATCCGTTCAAGCTGATGGGCTTCGGTCACCGCGTGTACAAGAACTTCGACCCGCGCGCCAAGGTCATGAAGCAGACCTGCGACGAGGTGCTGTCCGAGCTGGGCATCAACGATCCGAAGCTCGAGCTGGCCATGAAGCTCGAGGAGATCGCGCGCAACGATCCGTACTTCAAGGAGCGCAACCTGTACCCGAACGTGGACTTCTACTCGGGCATCATCCTGAAGGCCATCGGCATTCCGACCAGCATGTTCACCGTGATCTTCGCCCTGGCGCGCACCGCCGGCTGGATCTCGCAGTGGAAGGAAATGTACGCCGGCGGCTACAAGATCGGCCGTCCGCGCCAGATCTACACCGGCCACCCGACCCGCGACTACGTGCCGCTGGATCAGCGCAAGTAAGTCATCGCGTCACCGGCAAGGGGCTGCTTCGGCAGCCCCTTTGCTTTTGGGCCTCACCCTGCCGCCGGCAGGGTCCGCCCCACCGGCGGCACGCCTCAGGCGGTCATCTGCTCCCACTCCGTGAGCAAGCGGATGGCCTGCTCGCGGCTCTCGCCGCACACCTGCGGATCGGCGGCAAACCGGCCGCACACCGGCGGCCGCTCCGGCAGGCCGAACAGCCGGCACAGATTGCCCTCATCCAGCTGCACGCAGCGGACACCGGCCGGCTTACCCTGCGGCATGCCGGGAATCGGCGAGGAAATCGACGGGGCGATGCAGCAGGCCCCGCAACCGGCTCGACACTCCATGGTTCAGGCTCTCGATACGATGGAAATCATGGCGGCTCGTGACATCGGCCGCGCGGCGCGGGAGGATAGCCGCCGTTTCGGTTGTCGCCAAGCACAGCCCATCGCCATGTACGGGAGAAAGCCCCATGCCGGTTTGGATGCAGACCGCGGCCCTGCTCAGCCTGTCCAACATCTTCATGACCTTCGCCTGGTACGGCCACCTGAAGACCCTCAGCGGCAAGCCGTGGGTCATCGCCGCCCTGGTCAGCTGGGGCATCGCCCTGTTCGAGTACCTGCTGATGGTGCCGGCCAACCGCATCGGCTACACCGAACTGTCGGTCGGCCAGCTGAAGATCATGCAGGAGGTGATCACCCTGAGCATCTTCGTGCCGTTCAGCGTGCTGTACATGCAGCAGCCGCTGAAGCTCGACTACCTGTGGGCCGGACTGTGCCTGGTCGGCGCCGTGTACTTCATCTTCCGCAGCGCCTGAACCGGCCGGTCAACCCTTCGCCGGCGGCTTGAGCCGGGTGATCAGGCTGGAAGTATCCCAGCGCCCGCCCCCGTCGGCCTGCACTTCGGCGTAGAACTGGTCGACCAGCGCGGTGACCGGCAGCTGCGCGCCGTTGCGCCGCGCCTCGTCGAGCAGGATGCCGAGATCCTTGCGCATCCAGTCGACGGCGAAGCCGAAGTCGAAGCGCCCTTCCAGCATGCTGGCGTGGCGGTTCTCCAGCTGCCAGGACTGTGCCGCCCCCTTGGCGATCACCTCCATCGCCGCCTTGCCGTCGAGGCCGGCGCAGTGGGCGAAATGCAGCGCCTCGGACAGCCCCTGCAGCAGGCCGCCGATGCAGATCTGGTTGACCATCTTGGTCAGCTGGCCGCTGCCGGCGTGCCCCATCAGCCTGACCATGCGCGCGTAGCTCTGGATCACCGGCTCGGCGCGGGCGAATACCGCCGCCTCGCCGCCGACCATCACCGTCAGCACGCCATTCTCGGCCCCCGCCTGGCCGCCGGAAACCGGCGCATCGAGGAACTCCAGTTCGCGCTCGGCCGCCAGCACCGCCAGCTCGCGGGCAACCGCAGCCGAGGCCGTGGTGTGATCGACCAGCACGCTGCCCGGCGCCATGCCGGCGAAGGCCCCATCCGCCCCCAGCAGCACCGCGCGCAGGTCGTCGTCGTTACCCACGCAGCTCATCACGAACTCGGCGCCGACCGCCGCCTCGCGCGGCGTAGCCGCACTGCGCCCACCGTGCTCGGCGACCCAGCGCCGGGCCTTCTCGGCCGTGCGGTTGTACACGCAGACCTCGTGGCCGTTGCGCAGCAGATGCGCGGCCATCGGGTAGCCCATCACCCCCAGACCGAGAAATGCGACCTTTGCCATCCTTACACCTCCATTCGACGAGAGGCCGAGCCTAGCACAGGGATTTACCGGAGCAGTAGGCAGCCCCCATACTCGGCCGAAACGGACTGCGGAGGGCGCATGAAGCACTGGCTGGTAATCGACCTGGAGGCCACCACCGATGACGGCGGCTGGCCGACCGAGGAGATGGAAATCATCGAGATCGGCGCGGTGGTCGTCGACGAGCAGGGCCGCGAGCAGGATCACTTCCAGAGCTTCGTCCGTCCCACCCGCCGCCCGCAGCTCACCGCCTTCTGCCGGCAGCTCACCCACATCGCCCAGGCGGACGTCGACCAGGCGCCGACCCTGCTGCAGCTGCAGGAGCGCTTCGAGCCCTGGCTGCAGGCGCACCTCCCCGGCCTGCAGGGCTGGCTCAGCTGGGGCAACTACGACCGCCAGCAGTTCGAGGCGGAATGGCGCCGCCAGCGGATCGCCAGCGCCCTGGCCGCCCTGCCCCACTTCAACCTGAAGAAGCTGTTCAACCGCCAGTTCAAGGGCACCGCCGGGCGCAAGCAGGTCGGCCTCAACCGCGCCCTGGAGATCGCCGGCCTGGAGTTCCGCGGTACCCAGCATCGCGGCATCGACGATGCGCGCAACATCGCCCGCCTGCTGCCGCTGACCCTGCCGACCCTCGCCGCCGCGCGCCTCGAGCTGCACACCCCGCACTGAACGTCCCCGGCGGCCGCGCACCGCCCGGACAGGGTCCGAGCCCGGCCGCAACACAGGTGACGCGGGCATGCGCCTTGGGCATACTGGCGCGCCATTTTCTTCCCTTCCTGCGAGGCCCGCATGTTCAAGGTCAACGAGTACTTCAACGGCACCGTCAAATCCATCGCCTTCGACATGACCGAAGGTCCGGCCACCGTCGGCGTGATGGCCCCGGGCGAATACGAATTCGGCACCGCCAAGTCCGAAGTGATGCACGTGATCGCCGGCGCGCTGACCGTCAAGCTGCCGGGCAGCGACAGCTGGGAAACCTTCGCCGCCGGCAGCAAGTTCGATGTGCCGGCCGACAGCAAGTTCCAGCTCAAGGTCGCCCAGGATACCGCCTATCTCTGCGAATACCGCTGAGTCGCGGGGCCTGTGCCCCTGCGCCGCGCCAATGAAAAGCCCGACCACAAGGTCGGGCTTTTCATTGCGCCACTGCCGGGCTGCCGCCTCAGTAGGTCGGCAGCTCCACGTCGGCGAACAGCTCTTCCAGCTCGGATTTGTTGCGGCACTGCACCGCCTCCATCACCCGCTCACGGGTCAGGTGCGGAGCGAAGCGCTCGATGAAGTCGAGCATGAAGCCGCGCAGGAAGGTGCCGCGCCTGAAGCCGATCTTGGTCACGCTGGGCTCGAACAGCTCGCTGGCGTCGAGCACCACCAGATCGCCATCCTGCACCGGGTCGACCGCCATCCGCGCCACGATGCCGACGCCGAGGCCGAGGCGCACATAGGTCTTGATCACGTCGGCATCGGCAGCAGTGAACACCACCTTGGGCTCCAGGCCGTGATGACTGAAGGCCTCGTCCAGCTTGGAGCGGCCGGTGAAGCCGAACACGTAGGTGACGATCGGATGCTCGGCCAGCGCCTCCAGGGTCAGCTTGGGCAGGCGGGTCAGCGGGTGCCCCTGGGGCACGATCACGCAGCGGTTCCAGCGATAGCAGGGCATCATCACCAGATCGCCGAACTGCTCCAGCGCCTCGGTGGCGATGGCGAAGTCCACTGTGCCGTCGGCGGCCATCTCGGCGATCTGCGTCGGCGTACCCTGGTGCATGTGCAGCGCCACCTCCGGGTACTGCTTGATGAAGTCGCCGATCACCTGCGGCAGGGCATAGCGCGCCTGGGTGTGGGTGGTGGCGATCGACAGGGTGCCCTTCTTCTCGTTGGAGAACTCCTGGGCGATCTGCTTGATGCTCTCGACCTTGCGCAGGATCTCCCCCGCGGTATTGATGATTCGCTCGCCGGCCGGCGTGATCCGCGTCAGGTGCTTGCCGCTGCGGGCGAATACCTCCACCCCCAGCTCGTCCTCGAGCAGGCGGATCTGCTTGCTGATCCCCGGCTGCGAGGTGTACAGGCTCTGCGCGGTGGCTGAAACGTTCAGGTCATGATGCGCAACTTCCCAGATGTAACGCAGTTGCTGAAGCTTCATGAAAGGTCCTCGATTCGGAGATAGGCCGGCAGACTGCCGGAGCAGCCCTGATTTTTTTATAACCATATCCATGGTTTATTTTGGAATCTTAGACGAGAAATACCTTCCTGTATGCTCCCCTCAGCGACTTTCGCCACCTTCTGGCAGGATGGGCACCAGGTAGACCGGCACCCGCGCCTGCTGCAGCAGGCGCAGGCAGGTGCGCCCCAGCGCGGCGCCCGGCTGCAGGCTCTGGCTGTGCGAGCCGATCACGATCAGCTCCACGGCGAGATCCTCCGCCAACTGCAGGATCACCTGCGGCGGATCGCCGAGCTGGACCTGCACGGCGCGGATCGGCAGCGCATCCTCGGCACTTTCCTGAAGCTCGTCGCAGAATCCTTCGAACACCCGCTGCTCGATGCTGGCCATGACGCGCTCGAGGCCGTGCTGGTGGAGATCGCTGAGCGAGTCGGCATCGAGGTAGGTCTGCAGCAGCGATTCGGCGAACAGCCCGAGCGGCTCGACCACGTGCAGCACATACAGGTCGGCGTGGTGCACTCGCGCGAGCGTCAGCGCGTGCTGCAGTACGTAGGGTGCGTACAGCCCGAGGTCGGTGGCGTAGAGGATGGAGCGGATCATCAGGCCTCCATGGCAGGGGGCTGCGTTACCTCCTCAGCGTAGCAGGGCTTTGCCGCTCACTCGTTGGCCACACCGTGGGGCACATGGCCGGTCGGCACCACGCTGCGCGCCCGCTCGCAGTGCCCGGCCTGGTCGTCGAAGAACACGTCGGCGGCGAAGGCCTCGAGGAACGCCGACTTGTCGAGGCCGCCGAGGAACAGCGACTCGTCGAGGCGGATGTCCCAGTCGCGCAGGGTGCGGATCACCCGCTCGTGAGCCGGCGCCGAACGCGCGGTGACCAGGGCGGTGCGGATCGGACACGCCTCCTCGGCGAACTCGCGCTGCAGGCGGTTGAGCGCGGCGAGGAACGGCTTGAACGGCCCGCCGCCCAGCGGCTGACGGGCCGCCTCGCGCTCGCGCGCCTGGAAGGCGGCCAGGCCGTCCTGCTGGTAGATGCGCTCGGCCTCGTCGGAGAACAGCACCGCATCGCCATCGAAGGCGATGCGCAGTTCGTGGCTGGCCGCGCGCCGGGCACCGCCGGCGAGGATGGTGGCGGCGGCGAAGCCGGCCTCCAGGGCATGGCGCACGTCCTCGGCGTGGGTGGAAAGGAACAGCTGGCAGCCGAAGGCGGCCAGGTAGGGATCGGGGCTGCGCCCGCCGACGAAAGCGGCGCGGGTGATCGGCAGGCCGTAGTGCTGGATCGAGTTGAACACCCGCAGGCCGGTATCGGCGCTGTTGCGCGACACCAGCACCACCTCGACCCGCGCCTGCGCCAGACGCGTGTTGAGGCCCAGCAGCTTCTCCACCAGCGGGTAGGCCTCGCCGGGCCCCAGCACCTCGTCCTCGTGGGCGATCTGGTACTGCCGGTAGGCCTCGATGCCCTCGGCCTCGTAGACGCGGTGGCTGTCGTCGAGGTCGAACAGCGCCCGCGAGGAGATCGCCACCACCAGCTTGTCGCCCAGGCTGCCCGCCATCTCAGCTCCTCCCCGTCACTGGCCGGCTTCCTGCAGGAAGGCCAGCGTCTGATGCAGCATGCGCACCCGCGGCATGTCCACTCCGGCGGCGACGGCGGCAGCAAGGGGCGCGGCATACAGCGCCGGCAGCTCGGCCGGGCGACGCTGGGCGAAGTCGTGGTACATGCTCGGCAGGTAATCGGGCATGCGGTCGGTGTAGGCCAGCAGCTTCTGCGGGTAGTGGTCCGGCAGCCTGTGGCCGCAGGCCCGGGCGGCATCCACCACCTCCTCCATCAGCGACTGCAGCAGCGCGCGGCTGTGCGGACTGGCCATCAGCGGCGCGGTGGAGCTGCCGAGCAGCACCGAGACGCCGTTGTAGGGGATGTTCCACACTAGCTTCTGCCAGCGCGCCTGGTCGAGATCGGCGATCACGGCGGACTCGATGCCCGCCTCGCGCAGCCAAGCCACGCCCTGCTCGAGCAGTGCCTGGCGCTCGGCGGCCGACGCCGGCCCGCTGTGGTAGCCGAGGTTGCACACGCCCTGGGCCTGGTGCACCACCACGCCCGGCGCCTCGCGGTGAGCACAGATGAAGCACAGCCCGCCGAGCAGGTGCAGCGCGTCGGGCAGCAGCGGACGCAGCGCGTCCTCCACGCCCAGGCCGTTCTGCAGCAGCACCACCTTCGCCCCCGGCGCCGCGGCCTGCACGATCAGCGGCGCCAGCTCGGCGTTGCTGGTGGTCTTGGCCCCGACCAGCAGCCAGTCGCAGCGCGGCATCTGCGCCGCGTCGCGCCAGGCGTTGACCTGCGGCAGGTACAGCTCACCGAGCTGGGCATGGCGCACGCGCAGGCCGTCGCGGGCCACGGCCTCGTATTCGCTGCGCAGCAGGAAGTGCACCTCGAAGCCGGCACGGGCCAGCATCAGGCCGTAGTAGCCACCGATGGCACCGGTGCCGATGATGCCGATGCGCGGGCGAACCGATTCGCTCATTGCAATGCTCCAGAAAGGATGGGCCGCCCACTATCGATGGCCCGCCGCCACCCTGGCAAGCCCGTCGAACGGGAAGCGTCCGCTGATCGGCCGGAAGCGGTGCGCCACCGGCCGCCGAGCCTTGCCATCCCGCGCCGAAAAACCCGCACATCTTATTGTTAAGCGGGCGCCTAAAGCGTTAAGGTTCAGGCATCCCGTTGCCCCTATTGCTGCCTCCGCCACGGGCCTGGCCGGCGGACGGCATCCGTGACCGATGAGTAACACGATGGCTGATTTACCGATCGACGACCTTAACATTGCCTCCAACGAGGCACTGATCACCCCCGAACAGCTCAAGCAGGAACTGCCCCTCACCGAAACCGCCCGCCGCACCGTGAGCGACGGCCGCCAGGTGGTGCGCGACATTCTCGACGGCAAGGACCACCGTCTGTTCGTGGTGGTGGGCCCCTGTTCGATCCACGACATCAAGGCCGCCCACGAATACGCCGAGCGCCTCAAGGGGCTGGCCGCCGAGGTCTCCGACACCCTGTACCTGATCATGCGCGTGTACTTCGAGAAGCCGCGCACCACCGTCGGCTGGAAGGGGCTGATCAACGACCCCTACCTCGACGACTCGTTCAAGATCCAGGACGGCCTGCACATCGGCCGCAAGCTGCTCTGCGACCTGGCCGAAATGGGCCTGCCGACCGCCACCGAGGCGCTCGACCCGATCTCCCCGCAGTACCTGCAGGACCTGATCAGCTGGTCGGCCATCGGCGCACGCACCACCGAGTCGCAGACCCACCGCGAGATGGCTTCCGGCCTGTCCTCGGCGGTCGGCTTCAAGAACGGTACCGACGGCAGCCTGACCGTGGCGATCAACGCCCTGCAGTCGGTCTCCAGCCCGCACCGCTTCCTCGGCCTCAACCAGCAGGGCCAGGTGTCCATCGTCACCACCAAGGGCAACCGCTACGGCCACGTGGTGCTGCGCGGCGGCAACGGCAAGCCGAACTACGACTCGGTCAGCGTCGCCCTCTGCGAACAGGAACTGGCCAAGGCCGGTATCAGCCCGAACATCATGGTCGACTGCAGCCACGCCAATTCCAACAAGGATCCGGCCCTGCAACCGCTGGTGATGGAGAACGTCGCCAACCAGATCCTCGAGGGCAACAACTCGATCATCGGCCTGATGGTGGAGAGCAATCTGGGCTGGGGCAGCCAGTCGATCCCGAAGGATCTCTGCGACCTCAAGTACGGCGTCTCCGTGACCGATGCCTGCATCGACTGGGACAGCACGGAAAAGACCCTGCGCAGCATGCATGCCAAGCTCAGGGATGTGCTGCCCAAGCGCAAGCGCGGCTGAGTCCAGCCAGCGTCCGCACACAAAAAAGCCGGGGTCTGACCCCGGCTTTTTTGTGTGCGGACGCTTCACTCCTGAGCCTGCGCCTCCAGGCCGCGATTGCGCTGGCGCCGCTCCATGTAGCGCTCCACGTAGGAGCAGGACGGTATCACCGTATAGCCCTTGTCCTCGGCGTACTGCAGCGCCTGCTCGGTCAGCGCCGCAGCCACGCCGCGCCCGCGCAGGGCATCGGGCACGAAGGTGCGATAGATGTCGATGGTCTGTTTGCCCAGATCCATGTAGGACAGGTAGGCCCGGCAGCCATCCACCGTCACCTCGAACTGCTTGCATGCCTGATCATGCCGAATGGACAGTGACTCACTCATCACGGTTCTCCCCTCGCCCAACTCGTCCGCCGTCGCTGATTGCGGCGACCATGAAACTGTCTGTCTGAACTCAAGACATTAGCAAAGCCTACCCGGCCCTGTCCAAAATCCGTGTCGCAGCCAAGCCCTGCGACCGCCTCAGCGGTCAATCCTGAATTTGACCGGTCCCAGACCGCCAAGTGCCCGCCGCCAACGGCCGGGAGCGATTATTTTTTAAACAAACGACAGACCAAATGCCACGCAGGACAAAAAATTCCCCGTGACTTGCGCGAGACACGTTTACTTACTAAAAGTAATGCGTACTATATAACCCAGCCGATTTCCCGAGAGGGAAATTGCATTACGGAAGTCCACCCAAAGGGGAACACGATGAACAACGTTCTGAAAATTTCCGCTCTGACCCTGGCCGCCATCCTGGCTACCGGTTGCAGCAGCATGTCCAAGGAAACCGAAGCTCGTCTGACCGCCACCGAAGACGCCGCTGCCCGCGCTCAGGCTCGTGCCGACGAAGCCTACCGCAAGGCCGACGAGGCTCTGGCTGCCGCTCAGAAGGCTCAGCAGACCGCTGACGAAGCCAACGAGCGCGCTCTGCGCATGCTGGAAAAAGCCAGCCGCAAGTAATAGGTCTCCAGACCTTGCATTTGCAGAAGCCGACCCGCGAGGGTCGGCTTTTTTATTGTCCGCCACTTTCCCCTGGCAGCCCCACGGACAATAAAAAACCCGCTGCAGCCTGACTGCAGCGGGTTTTTCCAGCCAGCGACGGCCTGCTCAGTGCGTCGCCGCGCTGGCTACTTCCTCGCGCGACAGGGCGATCTCCACTGGCAGACCATCCTCGGCGGCCACCACCTCGCGCACCACCTCCCAGTCCAGGCGCATGCTGTCCCTGAGATCGTCACGCTTGAGCAGGGTATTGATCACCTCGGTATGCTTGTCGACCACCGACGGCTCGCCATGATCGTCGAGCGGAGTGTGCGCCTCGAGATAGACCTTGCCGCCGGCCACACCGAACTTGTAGGGCTCGTTGATGATGCGCACCGACGTGCCGACCGGAGCCATCTTCGCCAGTTCCAGCACATTGTTGTTGAGCATGCGGAAACAACCATGACTGACGCGCATGCCGATGCCGAACTTCTTGTTCGAGCCGTGGATCAGGTAACCCGGCGTGCCCAGGGTGAACTTGAACGGCCCCAGCGGATTATCCGGCCCGGCCGGCACCACCGCCGGCAGGATGTCGCCCTCGGCGGCATGCTCGGCGCGGATGGAGGCCGGCGGCGTCCAGGTCGGATTCGGCATCTTGGCGGTGATGGTGGTGTTGGCGATGGGCGAACCCCAGCCTTCGCGACCGATGCCCAGCGGGTAGGTATGCACCACGTTCTGCCCCTTGGGGAAGTAGTACATGCGGTACTCCGCGAGGTTGATGACGATGCCCTCGCGCGGACCGGGCGGCAGGATGTAGCGGGTGGGCAGGATGATCTCGGTGCCCACGCCGGGCAGCCACGGATCGACCCCCGGATTGGCGGCGACCATCTCCAGGTAGCCCAGATCGTTGGCCGTGGCGATGTCGGCGAAGGTATCCTCGTACTTGGCCTTGATCACCCGTACCTGGCCGACGACATCCTCCCCGGGCGGCGGCAGGGGCAGCTCCAGTGCGCCGGCGGGCGCGGCCAGCAGCAATGCGGCCAGGCTGGCCAGCATGGGACGAACGGCAAGGACACGCGAGAACATCGAGAGTACCTGAGCAGAGTTGATGGTCAATTATTGTACATCGACAACCGACGCCGGGGAAAATTCAGCGCACCGGCCAGTCCCGCGGCAGGCCGCGGCGATCGGCGCGCAGACGCTGCAGACAGACCGAACACAGCCGGCGGTCCTTCAGGGTGGCCCTGTCCAGCTCCTCCCACAACGGCTGTGCCGGCAGCAGGCTGCCGCACAGGGTATGGTCGCCCGGATCGTCCAGCTCCAGCTGCCGGGCAACCAGATGCATGCGCACCTCCTGACAGGCGAACAGGTCCAGCTGCTCGGCGGGAACGAGCAGCCGGTAGGCATAGAGGGACCAGGGCTGGCGCGACATCAGGGGGCTCCGGGGCGGCGCGGCGCGCAACCTTAGCCGAAAGCCTCGAACGGGAAAAGCACTAAAGCAGCGGCCGCAGCGTCGGCCAGAGATTTTCCAGCAGGATCGGCTGGGCCTCGGCCGCCGGATGGATACCGTCGGCCTGCATCAGGCCGGCGACCCCGCCGACGCCCTCCAGGAAGAACGGCACCAGCGGCACCTCCTTCTTCTGCGCCAGATCGAGGTAAACCTTCTCGAAGGCGCTGGCATAGCGCTGGCCGTAGTTGGGCGGCAGCCTCATGCCCAGCAGCACCACCTGCGCGCCGGCCTCGCGACTGCGGGCGATCATGCCGGCAAGATTCTGTTGCAATCGCGCCGGCGGCTGGCCACGCAGGCCGTCGTTGCCGCCCAGCTCGATCAGCACCAGTTGCGGCCGGTGGTCCTCGAGCAGCGCCGGCAGGCGCGCCAGACCGCCGGCACTGGTGTCGCCGCTCACCGAAGCGTTCACCACCTGCCATTGCGGCGCCTCGCGCTGCAGACGCTCGGCGAGCAGGCTGACCCAGCCCTGGCGGGTTTCCAGGCCAAAAGCCGCGCTGATACTATCGCCGACGACCAGCAGGGTTCCCGCCGCCGCATTCTGCACCAGCAACAGCAGACCCAGGCAGCCGCTCAACAACCAAGGACGCATCTGACTCTCCATGAACGCCAGCATTCTAGTCGCGCGTAACCTTAGCAAAGTGGTCCGCAGCGCGGAAGGCGAGCTGACCATCCTCGCCGACCTCAGCCTGGAGCTCGTCCGCGGCGACAGCCTGGCCATCGTCGGCCGTTCCGGCTCGGGCAAGTCGACCCTGCTCGGCCTGCTCGCCGGCCTCGACCGCCCCAGCGACGGCGAGGTGCTGCTCGCCGGCCACGCCCTGTCCACGCTCGACGAGGACCAGCGCGCGCGGGTGCGCGCCGAGCACGTCGGCTTCGTGTTCCAGTCGTTCCAGTTGCTCGACAGCCTCACCGCCCTGGAGAACGTCATGCTGCCGCTGGAGCTGGAAGGCCGCGACGACGCCCGCCCCTGCGCCCGCGAACTGCTCGAGCGCGTCGGCCTCGGCCAGCGCCTCTCCCACTATCCGCGCCAGCTCTCCGGCGGCGAGCAGCAGCGGGTGGCGATCGCCCGCGCCTTCGTCGGCGAGCCGGACATCCTGTTCGCCGACGAACCCACCGGCAACCTCGACAGCCAGACCGGCGAGCGCATCAGCGAGCTGCTCTTCGAACTCAACCGCGAACGCGGCACCACCCTGGTGCTGGTCACCCACGACGCCCGCCTGGCCGCACGCTGCCGCCAGCAGATCCGCCTGGAGGCCGGCCGTCTGATCGCCGCGCAGGCCTGACATGCGCAACCTGCCGCTGTCCCGACTGCTGCGCCTCGCCCTGCGCCAGCTGCTGCGCGAAGCGCGCAGCGGCGAGCTGCGCGTGCTGTTCTTCGCCCTGCTGATCGCCGTGGCGGCGAGCAGCGCCATCGGCTATTTCGGCGCCCGCCTCAATGCCGCCATGCTGCTGCGCGCCGGCGAGTTCCTCGCCGCCGACCTGGTGCTGCGCGGCACGGCGCCGGCCAGCCCCGAGCAGATCGCCGCCGGCACCAGCCAGGGCCTGGAGCACGCCCGCGCGGTGGAGTTCTCCAGCGTGATCGCCACCGACCAGGGCGTGCAGCTCGCCAGCGTCAAGGCGGTGGACGACGCCTACCCGCTGCGCGGCCGTCTGAAGAGTGCCGCGCAGCCCTACGCCAGCGAGGAGCCCGGCGGTCGGCCGGCGCCGGGCGAAGCCTGGGCCGAGGCGCGCCTGCTGGCGGCGCTGGACCTGAAGGTCGGCGACCCGATCGAGGTCGGCCGCCAGATGCTGCGCCTGACCCGGGTGCTGACCTACGAACCGGACCGCAGCAGCGACTTCTACAGCCTGACCCCGCGGGTGCTGATCCACCTCGCCGACCTCGACGCCACCGGCGTGGTCCAGCCCGGCAGCCGGGTCAGCTACCGCGAACTGTGGCGCGGCGCGCCTGAGGCCCTCGCCGCCTACCGCCGCACCGTGCAGCCCGGCCTCGCCGCCCACCAGCGCCTGCAGGACGCCCGCGACGGCAACCGCCAGGTCGGTGGCGCCCTCGACCGCGCCGGGCGCTACCTCAACCTGGCCAGCCTGGCCGCCGTGCTGCTCGCCGGCGTCGCCGTCGCCCTGTCGGCGACCCGCTTCGCCAGCCGCCGTCTCGATCTCAGCGCCATGCTGCGCTGCTTCGGACTGACCCGCCGCGAGACGCTGCTGCTGTTCGGCCTGCAGCTGCTGCTGCTCGGCCTGCTCGCCAGCCTGGCCGGCGCCCTGCTCGGCGCTCTGGCGCAGCTCGGCCTGTTCCATCTGCTCGCCGGGCTGCTGCCGCCGCAGATCCCCGGTGGCGGCCTGCAGCCGGCGCTGGTCGGCATGGCCACCGGCCTGGTGGCGCTGGCCGGCTTCGCCCTGCCGCCGCTGGCCGCGCTGGGCCGGGTGCCGCCG
>NZ_SSTC01000155.1 GCF_004801855.1 Pseudomonas sp. A-1
CCCCTCCGGCCGCCGCCCGGCGCGGCGGCCGGACCCGCCCGCGCGGCCCGCCCATCAGGCCGGAGCGCAGCCTGCAACGGGCTGCCATATACTTGCCGGTCGGGGTTACGCCCCTCCGCTTTTCCGTAATACTCTGCCTACCCCACCCAGAAAGGGACGCCTGATCGTGCGCTGGCTTCGGATTGCCATCACCCTGGTCGCCAGCCTGCTGCTGGCGCTGCCCATGCTCCTGCTGGCGCCGCGGGAAGAGACCGGAGGCCCGCCTTCCTGGCTGCCGGCGACGCTCGAGCCGGCGCTGCTGCTCGGCGCCATGGGCGGCGTGCTGCTGATGCTCGCCGCCTACCACCTGATCCGCTTCGCCCATGGCCGCGACCCGCGCAATCTCCTGCAGTCGGCGCTCTGCCTGCTGCCGGTGGGCCTCGGCATCGCTGGCCTGTGGCCCGACCTGCCGCTGCTGGCCAATGCCGGCCTGCTCTGCGCCACCACCCTCGGGCTGTTCTTCTACAGCGTGCGCCTGCGCCTGACCCAGCGCGCGCAGGTGCACGCCCGTGCCAGCGCCAGCCGCGCCGAGGCCACCAGCCGCGCCGAACAGGAGGCCAAGGCGCAGCTGCTGGCGCGCATCAGCCACGACATCCGCACCCCGATGAACGGCGTGCTGGGCATGACCGAGCTGCTACTCGGCACGCCGCTGTCGGCCAAGCAGCGCGACTACGTGCAGACCATCCACAACTCGGGCAACGAGCTGCTGCTGCTGATCAACGAGATCCTCGACCTGTCCGCCCTGGAGTCCGGGGAGATCGAGCTGGAGGAGGTGCAGTTCGACCTGCACGCGCTGATCGAGGAATGCCTCGACATCTTCCGCGCCCGCGCCGAGCGCCAGGGCCTCGAGCTGATCGGCTTCGTCCAGCCGCAGGTGCCGCGCACCCTCAGCGGCGACCCGGCGCGCCTGCGCCAGACCCTGCTCAACCTGCTCGACCACGCCTTCCAGCAGACCGACGAGGGCGAGGTGATGCTGGTCGCCGCTCTGGAGCGCGACAGCGACAGGCCGCGCCTGCGCATCGCCGTGCAGGACAGCGGCCGGCCGCTGAGTCCGGAGCAGCGCGAGGCGCTGGAGCGCACGCCGCTGAACAGCCGCGACTACATGCCGCCGCGCCATGGCGAGGGACATTTCGGCCTGGCCATCAGCCGCCAGCTGATCGCCCTGATGCACGGCGAGTTCGGCATCGAGAGCGGCCAGCAGCAGGGCTCGACCCTGTGGTTCAGCCTGCCGCTGGACCCGGCCTGCCTCGCCCAGGCCGCCCTCGACCCCGACCTGCAGCTGCGCGAGGCGCGGGTGCTGGTGGTCGACGACAACGAGACCTGCCGCAAGGTGCTGATCCAGCAGTGCACCAGCTGGGGCCTGCTGGCCGAGGGCGCCGCCCACGGCAAGGCGGCGCTGGCACAGCTGCGCAGCAAGGCCAACCTGGGCGAATACTTCGACGCGGTGATCCTCGACTACGACATGCCGGACATGAACGGCCTGCAGCTGGCGGCGAAGATCAAGGCCGACGCCTACCTCAACCACGACCTGCTGCTGATCATGCTCGGCGGGCAGAACCAGGCGCCGAGCAAGCTGGTGGCGCGCAACGCCGGGATCTGCCGCATCCTCGCCAAGCCGGTGGCCGGCTATACCCTCAAGTCCACCCTCGCCGAGGAGCTGGGCCGCGTCCGTCGCGGCCTGGCCGGGCCGCCGGGCAGCCGGCCCGCCGCGGCGCGCCAGATGCCGGCCGACTTCCGCGTACTGGTCGCCGAGGACAACAGCATCTCCACCAAGGTGATCCAGGGCATGCTCGGCAAGCTCGACCTCGAGCCCGACCTGGTCAGCAACGGCCGCGACGCGCTGCGCGCCATGCAGAACCAGCAGTACGACCTGGTGCTGATGGACTGCGAGATGCCGGTGCTCGACGGCTTCGCCGCCACCGAGCAGCTGCGCGCCTGGGAGGCCGCACGCCAGCGGCCGCGCACGCCGGTGGTGGCGCTGACCGCGCACATCCTCGGCGAGCACAAGGAGCGCGCCCTCAAGGCCGGCATGGACGGCCACGTGGCCAAGCCGGTGGAGCTGTCGCAGCTGCGCGAGCTGGTCGAGCACTGGCTCGCCCACAAGGAGCAGCAGCAGGCCCAGCGCGCGGCGCGCTCGCTCTGAACGGCGGCGGGCGCCGGACGGCTCAGTCGGCCAGGCGCAGGGTGCCGCGCATCAGCGGCGCATGGCCGGGGAAGGAGCAGAAGAACCGGTAGTCCTCGCCGTCCTCGAGCAGGCTAACCGGGAAGGTCACCGAGTCCGACTCGCCGCCACCGAGCAGGCGGGTGCTGGCGATCACCCGCGCATCGCCGGGGCGCACGAAGCTGTGGCCGAGGCCGCCGAGCAGGCCGGCATTGGCCACCGCCTGCTGCTCGCCGGCGCGCGCCAGCACCCAGTTGTGGCCCATGCGGGTGTGTTCCAGGCGCCCGGTGTGGTGCAGGTGGACGGTGAACTCCCGACAGCTGCGGTCGACCTCGATGAGGTCGGTGTCGAAGGCGATGCGGTCGCTGGCCTCGATGTCGACGCTGCACTCCGCCGCCCACAGCGGCATGGCGAGCAGGGCCAGCAGGCCCCCCATCAGGAATTGGCGGGTCACGAAAGGGAGCTCCTCGCTTGGAACATCGGAAATTCAAGCCAGAAGACCGTGCCCTCGCCGCGCTAGTTCCTGCCAGCGGTCGGCTATCGTTGCCATAGAGGGATTCAAGCAGCCGGCGCGCGGCCGGCGGCGGACAATGGGTCCCACCCCACGGAGGACGCCAGCATGGACATCCACGCACTGCTCGAGCGCATTCTCGACGCCTACGCCGCCTACGCCGGCTGCTGCTGCGGCGGCTGCGCCGACTGACCGGCGGCGTCGCCGCGCGGATCGAGCGGATCGATCAGCCCGGCGACGCAGGCCATGCCGACCAGGTCGCTGAGGCGCTCGGCCTGCATGCGCTTCATCACCCGCGCGCGGTACAGGTCGACGGTCTTCACGCTGATGTCGAGCTGCTCGGCGATCTCGCGGCTGGTGTAGCCCTGCACCAGCGGCAGCAGCACGTCGCGCTCGCGCGGGGTCAGGCTGTCCAGCCGCGCGCGCAGCGCCGCCGCGCCGCCCTCGCGGGCCAGCCGCTCGGCGTGACGACGCAGCGCCTGCTGCACGCTGTCGAGCAGCTGCTGCTCGTTGCACGGCTTCTCGAGGAAATCGCAGGCGCCGGCCTTGAAGGCGCGCACCACGATGGGCACGTCGGCGTGGCCGCTGACGAAGATCACCGGCAGCTCGAGGCCGCGCGCGCGCATCTCCTCCTGCACGTTCAGCCCGCCCATCCCCGGCATGCGCACGTCGAGCAGCACGCAGCCCGGCCGCGCCGGGTCGCAGGCCGCCAGAAAGTCCCGCCCGTTGGTGAACGGCAGGGCACTGATTCCCACCGACTCGAGCAGCCACACGGTCGAGTCGAGCATGCCCCGGTCGTCGTCGACCACGTACACCACCTGTTCCTGCACCACCGCCATCGCTCACTCCTGTCGTTCCCGTTGCCCCGCATCGCCCTCGCCGCGCCCGGCCAGCGGCAGGCTGCAGGTCAGCCGCAGCCCCTCGGCCCGGCGGCTGGCGCCCAGCTCGCCGCCGAAGCCCTCGACGATCGAGCGGCTCATCGACAGCCCCAGGCCCAGGCCTTCGGCCTTGCTGGTGTAGAAGGGCGTGAAGATGTGCTCCAGCTCCGCCTCGCCGACGCCCGGCCCCTGGTCCTCGACGCCGATGCACAGGCGCTGGCCGCCGTCCTCCAGGCCCGCCGTCAGGCGGATGCGCGAGGGCGTGCCGGGGTGCGCCTCGCGGTTGGCCTCGATGGCGTTGCGCAGCAGGTTGAGCAGCACCTGTTCGAGCAGCACGCGGTCGGCGTACACCGGCGGCAGATTGTCCGGCAGATCCTCGTCGATCGCCACCTGCGCCTGCGCCGCCTCCCAGGCGCACAGGCGCACCGCCTCGCGCGCCACCGCCGCGGCGTCGAGCGCCTGCATGCGCCGCTGGCCCTTGCGCAGGAAGGCGCGCAGGCGGCGGATCACCTCGGCGGCGTGGTTGGCGTGGGCGGTGATCCGCTCCAGACCCTGGGCCACCCGCTCGACCGCCTGCGGGTCCTGGCCGACGCTGCGCAGGTAGCGCTGGCTGGCGCCGGCGTAGTTGACCACCGCGGCCAGCGGCTGGTTGATCTCGTGGGCGATCCCCGAGGCCAGCTCGCCGAGGGTGACCAGCCGCGCGGTGTGCGCCAGCTCGTCCTGGTGGCGGCGCAGCTGGCTCTCGCGCAGCTCGCGCTCGGTCATGTCGCGCGCCACCAGCGAGAAGTAGCGGCCACCGTCGGCACCGGCATGCGCCAGCAGCACCAGCGACACCGGCAGGGACGCCGTACCGTCCGGGGCGTGCAGGCGCATGTCGCTCTTCCACACGCCGTGCTGCTCGGCGCAGGCCAGCCCGCCGTCGAGCAGGCGCGCCAGCTCGGCGGGCTCCAGCAGCGCGGCCAGCGGCGGCGCCGCCGCGCCCTCGGCGAGGCCCAGGGTGCGCCGCGCCGACTGGTTGAGGTAGGTGAGGTTGCCGCCGCGGTCGATGAACAGCACCAGGTCGGTGGTCGCCTCGATCACCTCGGCCAGCCGCCGGCGCGCCTCCTCGCCCTGCACCCGCGCGGTGATGTCGCGCGACACGCTGACGATCTCCACCACCGTGCCGGTGTAGGTCTCGCGGATCGCCCGCGCGGCGGTCTCGAACCACAGGTAGCGGCCATCGCGGTGGCGCAGGCGGTAGCTCATGGTGTGGTAGCCGAGGCGCTCGAGCTGCTCGCGGGCCTGGCGCATCTGGCCGAGGTCGCCCGGATGCAGCAGCTCGCGCACGCGCAGCCCGCGCAGCTGCTCCGGCCAGTAGCCGAGCAGGGTCCAGGACGCCGGCGAGGCGTCGAGGAAGCGGCCGTCCGGGGTGTGCCGGGAGATCAGGTCGGTGGTGTTCTCGGTGATCACCCGGTACAGCCGGCGCGCCCGCGCCGCCTCGCGCTCGCCGCGCAGCTGCTCGCTGGCGTCGCGGCCGCGCGCCAGCACGCG
>NZ_SSTC01000156.1 GCF_004801855.1 Pseudomonas sp. A-1
CGAGGCGCTGCAGCAGCTCGCGGGCCTGGGCCAGCGCGGCGGCCGGCGGCGGGTCGAGCCAGACCAGCTCGCTGGCGTCGTCGACGCCCCAGCGCGCCAGCTGCAGGGCCAGGCCGGCCAGGTCGGCCTGGAGGATCTCGGCGCTGCCGTGGGCGGCCAGCTGCTCGTGCTGGGTCTGCGACCACAGCCGGTAGCACACCCCCGGCTCCAGGCGCCCGGCGCGGCCGGCGCGCTGGGTCGCCGAGGCGCGCGCGATGCGCTGGGTGTCCAGGCGGGTCATGCCGCTGGCCGGGTCGAAGCGCGGCACCCGCTCCAAGCCGGCGTCGACCACCACGCGCACGCCGTCGATGGTCAGGCTGGTCTCGGCGATGTTGGTGGCCAGCACCACCTTGCGCGTACCGGCCGGCGCCGGCTCGATGGCGGCGCGCTGGGCGGCCAGCTCCAGCTCGCCGTGCAGCGGGCAGAGCAGGATGTCGGCACGCGTGCCGAGCGCTTCCTCCAGCGCCGCCTGCACGCGGCGGATCTCGGCCTGGCCGGGCAGGAACACCAGCAGGCTGCCGCCCTGCTCGGCCAGCGCCTGCAGCACGGTCTGCACCACCCGCGGCTCCAGCGCCTCGCCGGGCTGGGCGGCGCGGCCCCACTGGATGTCCACCGGGAACATGCGCCCCTCGCTGCGCACCACCGGCGCGTCGCCGAGCAGCGCGGCCAGACGCTCGCCCTCGAGGGTCGCCGACATCGGCAGCACCCTGAGCGGCGGCCCCTCGCGCAGCAGCTCGCGGCCGCTGAGGGCCAGCGCCAGGGCCAGGTCGGCATCGAGGCTGCGCTCGTGGAATTCGTCGAAGATCACCAGGCCGACGCCCTCCAGGCCCGGATCGTCCTGCAGGCGGCGGGCGAGGATGCCCTCGGTGACCACCTCGATGCGCGTGTTCGGCCCCACCCGGCTGTCCAGGCGGATGCGGTAGCCGACCGTCTCGCCGACCTTTTCGCCCAGCTCGCTGGCCAGGCGCTCGGCGGCGGCGCGCGCGGCCAGGCGGCGCGGCTCGAGCATGACGATGGTCTGCCCGACCAGCCACGGCTCGTCCAGCAGCGCCAGCGGCACCCGGGTGGTCTTGCCGGCGCCGGGCGGCGCCTCCAGCACCACCTCGTGGCGCGCGGCGAGCGCGGCGCGCAGTTCGGGCAGCACGGCATCGATGGGCAGGGCGGAGGACAGGCTCATGGGCACTCGCAACGGCTGACGGCAAGGGCGGCGATTATAGCGGCGAAGCGCCAGCCTTCCGGGTGTCATCGGCAAGCGCGTACACTGTGCGCCGTTTTCAGGAGCCGTCCCCCAAGGAGAAGATGCATGCGTACTTCGCAGCGGATCGTCAGCGGCGTGCTCGCCGCCACCCTGCTCGCCCAGCTGAGCGGCTGCGGCACCCTGTTCTATCCCGACCGCCGCGGCCAGCTGAAAGGCCAGATCGACCCGGCCATCGCCGCCCTGGACGCCATCGGCATCCTGTTCTTCGTGATTCCCGGACTGATCGCCTTCGCCATCGACTTCGGCACCGGCGCCATCTACCTGCCGGAAGGGCGCTACTCGGTGGCGCCGGAGCGCCTGCAGGAGGCTGTCGGCAGCGACGGCCGCGTCGATCCTGTCCGCCTGCGCGCCATCCTCCAGCAGGAGCTGGCCCGCGACCTGCCGCTGGACGACCCGCGCCTGATCCGCCATGGCGGCAGCGTCGAACAGCTGGCCGCCTATGGCCTGTCCCCGGCCGCCTGAGGAGCCCCGCGATGAATCTGAGCCGCGAACACGGCCGCCTGATGCGCCTGGCCTCGGCTGCCGCCCTGGCCACCGCCCTGATTCTGGTGGCCGCCAAGGCCATCGCCTGGTGGCTGAGCGGCTCGGTCAGCCTGCTCGCCGGCCTCACCGACTCGCTGCTCGACGGCGCCGCCTCGCTGGTCAACCTGATCGCGGTGCACTACGCGCTGCAGCCGGCCGACGAGAACCACCGCTACGGCCACGGCAAGGCCGAGGCGCTGGCCGGCCTCGGCCAGGCGGTGTTCATCGCCATCAGCGCGGTGCTGGTCGGCATCCGCGGCTTCGAGCGCCTGCAGGAGCCGCAGCCGGTCGAGGCGACCGGGGTCGGCGTGGCGGTGATCCTGCTGTCGCTGGCGATGACCTTCGGCCTGCTGCTGTTCCAGCGCCACGTGGTCAAGGTCACCGGCTCCACGGCGATCCGCGCCGACTCGCTGCACTACGCCTCGGACCTGCTGCTCAACGCCAGCATCCTCGCCGCCCTGCTGCTCGCCGCCTGGGGCTGGCAGCGCGCCGACGCGCTGTTCGGCATCGGCATCGCCCTGTACATCCTGTGGAGCGCGCTGGGCATCGTCCGCGAGTCGGCCTCGGTGCTGATGGACGAGGAGCTGCCGCTGGAAACCAGCGAGCGCATGCTGCAGCTGGCGCAGAACGTGCCCGGCGTGCTCGGCGCCCACGACCTGCGCACGCGCATGTCCGGCACCCACTGGTTCGTCCAGCTGCACCTCGACCTGCCGGCCAGCCTGACCCTGCAGCAGGCCCACGACCTCTGCGAGGCGGCCGAGCTGGCCATCCGCGCCGAGTTCCCGCGCGCCGAGGTGCTGGTGCACGCCGATCCGCAGCACTGAGCCTGCGCGCGGACAAGAAGAAGGGGCCTGACGGCCCCTTCAAGGTGGTTTCTTCCGGAGTGCGGCGGCGGGTGGCTGCCTGCTCTGCGCAGCGCCTGGTGGGCGGTGCGGGCCTGGGACCGCGACCTCGTGGGTCGGCGGTGGCGCGGTGCCTGATTGGGCTCTGCGCGGGGTGAGCGTCCGGGCCGTGAAACTGATTCAAACTGTACGCTCGCCGATGCAGCAGGTGCTTGCGAAAATTGCACAGAATCCCAGCCCTTGCGCAAGCATCCGCCAATCAGTAAAAGATCAGCGCAATATTTACACAACGAACCATCACCATGAGCAAGCTCGACCGCTACGACCTGCGCATCCTCGCCGAACTGCAGCGCGATGCACGCATCTCCAACCAGGAGCTGGCCGAGCGCATCGGCCTGTCGCCCTCGCCCTGTTCGCGGCGAGTCAGACAACTGGAGGACGACGGCTACATCCTGCGCCAGGTCGCCCTGCTCGACCGCAAGAAGCTCGGCCTGACCCTCACCGTCTACGTGCTGGTCGGCATGGACCGTCACACCCCGGAGCGCTTCGCCCACTTCGAGTCGGTGATCCGCCAGTGCCCGCAGGTGCTGGAGTGCAGCCTGGTCACCGGCATGGAGGCGGACTATCAGCTCAAGGTGGTGGTGCCGGACATGGATCACTACCAGCAGTTCCTGCTCGGCACCCTGACCCGCATCGAGGGAGTATCCAGCGTGCGTTCGAGCTTCGTGCTCAACCAGGTGCTGGCCGGCACCGAGCTGCCGCTGGAGCACCTGCGCTGACCAGCGGCGCTACCGGCCGACGGTTTTGTGACGCTGTCGCATTTTTGAATTTGCCCGCACCAGCGGAGGGTCTATAATCCGCCCGCGTTTTTGTACGCATGCCTGCGTGGCCTGATAGATATAACAACATCGCCCACCCCCTGATCGCTTTCAGACAATCCTGCAGGAGGGATGATGGACCCCGAAGTATTCGAACACTGGATGATGACCGGCCTCATCGTGGCTCTGGTCGGTTTCATGGCTTTCATCGTCTGGGATCTGGCGAAAAAATCCAATGCCGGCAAGTTCGGCACCGCGATTCTCTTCTTTGCCCTCGGTTTGGGCGTACTCGGCTTCGTCATCAAGAGCCTGGTGATCGGCAGCCTCGAAGGCATGTAACCCCCGAAGCACCCGCAAGGCCTTCCCCTGTCGCCAGGATGATGCGACGGGGAGAGCGCCTATTGCCCCGAAGGATAATCATGACCCCCGCCAACCGTGTGATGCAGAGTTACGGACGCTGCTGCGCCAGCCCGAACTTCTTCGATACCTTCTACCAGCACTTCCTTTCCAGTTCGCCGGCGATTCGCGAAAAGTTCACCAACACCGATATGACCGCGCAGAAGCACCTGCTGCGCGCGGGCATCCTCAACCTGGTGCTGTACGCCCGCGGCATGTCCGACACCAAGCTGCGCGCCCTCGGCCAGAGCCATTCGCGCGAAGGCTTCGACATCCGCCCGGAACTCTACGACCTGTGGCTGGACTCGCTGCTGCTGGCGGTCAAGCAGCATGACGCCCAAGCCGCCCAGGAAGACCTGATCGCCTGGCGCGAGGTGCTGGGCAAGGGCATCAACCTGATCAAGTCGTTCTACTGATCCTCCGATCACTGAACGGTCGACAGGCCGTTGAAAAGCGTAGCGAGCGAAAGTCAGGCAAGACGAGAACCGGCGAGGCAGCGGAGTTTACGAGCGGTAAATGAGCATGCCGAGCCGGTTCTCAACGCCGCCTGACCGAGCGCAGTAGCTTTTCAACGGCCTGCCAACTCCGCCGGCACCTCCCGCCACTCTCCCGGCGCCAGGCCGTCCAGGCTCCACGGCCCGATGCGCACCCGCACCAGACGCAGGGTCGGCAGCCCGACCGCGGCGGTCATGCGCCGCACCTGGCGGTTTCGCCCCTCGCGGATCACCAGCTCCAGCCAGCAGGTCGGCACGCTCTTGCGAAAGCGCACCGGCGGGTCGCGCTCCCACAGCGCCGGCGTGTCGATGCGCCGCGCCTCGGCCGGCAGGGTCGGCCCGTCGTTGAGCTCGACCCCGGCGCGCAGGCGCGCCAGCTGCTCCTCGCTCGCCTCGCCCTCCACCTGCACCCAGTAGGTCTTCGCCAGCTTGTGCTTCGGATCGGCGATGCGCGCCTGCAGGCGGCCGTCGTTGGTCAGCAGCAGCAGGCCCTCGCTGTCGCGGTCCAGGCGTCCGGCCGGGTAGACGCCGGGCACCGGAACAAAGTCCTTGAGGGTGGCGCGGCCGTCGGCGTCGGCGAACTGGGTGAGCACGTCGAACGGCTTGTTGAGCAGGATCAGCCGCGGCTCGCGCGGCGGCGCCTTGGCCTGGCGGCGCGGCGGCTTGGCGGTGGCCGGGCGCGGCCCGGGCC
>NZ_SSTC01000157.1 GCF_004801855.1 Pseudomonas sp. A-1
CGTCGCCGTAGGCGCGCCACCACTGCGCCTGCGGCCAGCCGGCCTCGCGCGCGGCATGGCGGATCGCCGCGCCGGCGGGCAGCGCCGCGTCGTCGGCCAGCTCGGCCTGCGGAATCAGGTCGCCGCTGGGAATGCAGCCGGGGAGCGAGGAGATGACGGTAACCAGCAGACTGACGAGAAGCGGACCGGGCCGAACGATGGCGGGCACTGCGACGGATCCTGGAAGGGGGCGGGGAGCCGGAAGGAGCGGCGATTCTAAGAGCCGGCCCGGAGCAGGATAAGCGCCCGGATAGGTGATGGATTGTGTCCTGTTGGTTCATAATCGGCTGACAAACTTTGTGACACAATCGCTGTCTACCCGCCGAGGACTCCGGTTTTCGCAGGACGCGCCCTCACCCAGGAACTGCCGGGATCCCAGCCCGTTGCCTGCCCCACTGGAGCCCGATGGACATCCTCTTCAACATGCGTGCCTTCGTCTGCGTGGCGGAAACCGGCAGCTTCACCGCCGCCGCTGCACGCCTGGACCTGACCACCTCCTACGTGTCGCGCGCGGTCGCCGCCCTGGAAACCCACCTGCGCACCCGCCTGCTGCACCGCACCACGCGGCGCATCGCCCTCACCGAGGCCGGCCAGCGCTACCTGCGCCGCTGCCAGCAGATCCTCGGCGAGATCGCCGAGGCCGAGGCCGAGGCCGGCGACGCCCATGCGCTGCCGGCCGGCAACCTCCGCCTGCACGCCATGCCGGGCATCGGCCAGCACTACCTGATCCCGGCGGCGGCCGCCTACAGCGAGCAGTTCCCCGAGGTCAGCTTCGACCTGACCCTCAACAACCGCACCCCCGACATCCTCGACGAGGGCTACGACGTCTCGGTGATCACCGCGCGCGAGCTGCCCGATTCCGGGCTGATCTCCAAGCAGCTGGGCACCATCTACAGCGTGCTGTGCGCCGCGCCCGACTACCTGGCCCGGCACGGCGTGCCCGCACAGCCCGCCGACTTGCAGCGCCACCGCTGCCTGCGCCTGGTCTACCCGGTGATGAGCCTCGACAAGTGGCTGCTCGACGGCCCCGACGGCCAGGAGCTGGTCACCGTCGGCCGCAGCCACTTCCAGGTCAATACCGTCGAGGCCATGACCGTGGCGCTGCGCGCCGGCATGGGCATCGGCGCGCTGCCGGTGTACTCGGCGCTGCGCAGCCTGCAGGACGGCAGCCTGGTGCGCGTGCTGCCCGGGCACACCCTGTATCCGCTGGGGGTCTATGCGCTCTATCCGTCGCGCCAGTACCTGGACGCCAAGATCCGCACCTGGGTGGAATTCCTGCGCGAGCGCCTGCCGGCGCGCCTGGCCGCCGACGAGCAGCTGCTGCTCGACTGCAGCCCCGGGAGCAGGCGCGCGGCCGCGCCGACACAAAGTCTTACAGCCCCGGATTGAGCCATCCGCGCGCGCGGCGGTCCTAGTGGGAGGCCGGATCTGCCGGCGCCACAGGAGCCCCGTTCATGCTTTCGCGTCTTGTCCTCGTCACCGCCCTGCTCGCCGGCCTGGCGCTGCTCATCCAGGCGCCGGCCCAGGCCTCCGACCGTGACGACCACTACCGCCACGACCGCTACGACGAAGTCCGGCGCGCGCCGGCGTACTACCACGAGCCGCGCCCGGTCTACCGCGACCGCTACTACCGGCCCGCCCCGGCCTACCGCCCGGCGCCCCGCTACCGCCACGAGCGCCACCGCCATGCCCATCGGCACGACCACTACCGTCGCCATCACCGCGACCACTACTACAGCGACCGGCGCTGGTAGACGGGGCGGCTGAGCCGTCCCCGCTTCGCCCTACCTGCGGGTGATCACCACCTCCAGATATTCCCCCGGCACCACCAGCGAGTCGGCGCCGCCGATGTTGCGCGCTGCCAGCATCTTCTCGAGGTCGGCGTGCAGCGCCGCCTGCCCATCCGCGTCGAGGGCGGCGAAGGCCTTGTGGGTCGGGCCGTAGTAGCGGCGGAACACCTCGATCCAGTGCGCCGCCGACAGGTAGCGGAAGTTGAACAGCCGGCGCGTGCAGCGGATGTCGGCGGCCTGCGGGCCGAACAGCTCGACCAGACCGGCCTCGTCGCCCCAGCGCAGCGGCGAGCGCAGGCCGGCCGGCGGCGGCAGGTGGGCGCCGATCACCCGGAACAGCTCGCCGATGAAGCCCTCCGGCGTCCAGTTGGCCAGGCCGATGCGCCCGCCCGGGCGCACCACGCGCAGCAGCTCGGCGGCGGCGCGCGGCTGGTCGGGGGCGAACATCACGCCGAAGGTGGACAGCGCGACGTCGAAGCTGGCGTCGGCGAACGGCAGCGCCTCGGCGTCGGCGACCTGGAAGTCGACCGCCAGGCCCTCGGCGCTGGCGCGCGCGGCGCCCTTGTCGAGCAGGTGCGCCACGTAGTCGGTGGAGGTCACCCGGGCGAAGCGGCGCGCCGCGGCCAGGGTGGCGTTGCCGTTGCCGGCGGCGACGTCGAGCACGCGCTCGCCGGCGCGCAGGTCGACGGCCTCGGCCAGCGCCTCGCCGACGATCTGCAGGGTGGTGCCGATCACCGCGAAGTCGCCGCTGGCCCAGGTGGCCTGCTGGCGCGCCTTGATCGCGACGAGGTCGGGTTGCGGCGTGGCGCTGGCGGCCGGGGCCGGGCAGCTGTGGGCGGGGGTGGTCATGGACGATCTCCTCTGAGGACAGGACGGGATATCCCGACGAGCCCATTGTTCCGCCGCGGGGCAATCGGTGCTTCACTGGAAATCCGGGAAACTTGTCCGTGCGTCCGCGATGGACGCGGGCGAGGTCCGCCCCCTGCGCCGGCGCCGCCGGCACGGAGCCAGGCCATGAGTGGAGACCCGCTGTCGGATCTGCTGCGCAGCGTGCGCCTGCGCGGCGCGGTGTTCTACTACGTGAACAACCGCGCGCCGTGGGCCGCCGAAGCGCCGCCGGCGCGGGAGATCGCCGCGGCGGTGCTGCCCGGCGCCGAGCACGTCATGGAGTTCCACATGGTCGCCCGCGGCAGCGGCTGGGCGGCGGTCAGCGGCCTGCCGCCGGTGCGCCTGGAGAGCGGCGACATCGTGATGTTCCCCCACGGCGACGCCCACGTGCTGTCCAGCGCGCCGGGCCTCGCGCCGCAGCGCATCGGCGTCGAGTGGGTGTTCGCCACCCGCCACCAGCCCAAGCCCATCCCGGTCGCCTTCCACAGCGGCGTGCGCGAGCCGGGCGCCAGCGCGCCGCTCGAGGAGGCCGACAGCGTGCTGGTGTGCGGCTTCCTCGGCTGCGACCTGCGCCCCTTCAACCCGCTGATCGCCGCCCTGCCGCGCCTCCTGCACCTGCCGGCGGCGCGCGCCGGCGACTGGATCGCCCGGGTCATCGACCAGGCGGCGCACGAGTCGGACGCACCCGGCCCCGGCGCCGAGGCGGTGCTGGAACGGCTGGCGGAGATGATGTTCGTCGACACCGCGCGGCGCTATCTGGACAGCCTGCCCGCGGACGCCACCGGCTGGCTGGCCGGGCTGCGCGACCGCCACGTCGGCCGCGCCCTGGCCCTGCTGCACGAGGCGCCGCAGCGGGCGTGGAGCATGGACGAGCTGGCCCGCGAGGCCGGCCTGTCGCGCTCGGCGCTGCACGAACGCTTCCTGCAGTTCCTCGCCCAGCCGCCGATGCACTACCTCGCCCAGTGGCGCATCCAGCTCGCCGCGCGCCTGCTGCGCGAGAGCAACCGCACCGTCGCCACCATCGCCCAGGAAGTCGGCTACGAGTCGGAGGCCGCCTTCTCGCGCGCCTTCAAGCGCCTGGTCGGCGTGCCACCGGCAACCTGGCGGCGCAGCGTGGCAGCAGAGTGAGCGGCCGGGCGCCTTGCCGGGGCTTGCCGATCCTCCGGCAAGCGCGGCCGTGGCCCGGTGGCAGCCGGACAGCCAAGCGTCGCTGCGCACCACCCGGTCATGACCAGGACGGTGGCCGGTGGCGATGCTGATGATCCTCACCTTCGCGCGCCTCGAGATGCTGCCGGCAGCGGGTGCCGCAGCTCGCTCCCGGCGCCTCGGCCGCTTAGACTCTAGGCATCCCCCACACCATGACCAGGGATCGCCCATGGCCCGCCTGCAACTCGACCTGCCCGAAGACGGCTTCCGCTTCTCCACGCGCATGACCGTGCGCAGCACCGACATCAACGCCGGCCAGCACCTCGGCAACGACGCGCTGGTGTCCATGCTCTCCGAGGCGCGCTCGCGCTTCCTGTTCGCCGAGGGCATCGACGACGCCGGCGACGAGGACGGCCTGGGCATCGTAGTCACCGACCTCGCCACCCTGTACAGGGCCGAGGCCTTCGCCCGCGACGAGCTGCTGTTCGAGGTCGGCGTGATGGACTTCAACAAGTACGGCGGCGACATCACCTACCGGGTCAGCCGCCCGGACGACGGCGCGCTGATCGCGCTGGCCAAGAACGGCTTCGTGTTCTTCGACTACCGCGCCAGCAAGGTGGTGGCGATGCCCGAGGCGTTCCGCGCGCGCTTCCCGGGCGTCAGCCAGGCGGCCTGACGACCCGCCCGCATCGGACCACCGGCCGCGCCCGCCGGCGCAGACTGGCTAGACTTGCAGCGAGGCAGCGCGCCTTGGGCGGTACAGCGGAGCGTCGGCTGGGCCCGGTAAGGAGAAATCCTCTCGGCTCCCGAGGTTGCCATGTACTTCCCACCCCTGCGGCCAGCCCGGCTGGCCCGCCCCCGCCGTCCCCATCCGTGCACCGGGAGACGGCCATGAGCCGCCGGACTGCACGTCCGCGCCCGGCCCAGGCCGGCCGCCAGCTGATCGTCGTGCCCATCCTGCTGCTCGGCCTCGGCCTGGCCCTCGCGCTGGTGCTGAATCCCCAGCGGCCCACCCCGCCCCCGCCGCCGGCCCAGCCCGCTCCGCCGCTGGTGGAGATCAGTCCGGCGCCGGAACCGCCGCCACCGGAACCCGCGCCGGCCGCGCAGCCGCAGCCTGCCCCG
>NZ_SSTC01000158.1 GCF_004801855.1 Pseudomonas sp. A-1
ACCGAGCTGATGGCCAAGCATCATGAGGCACCTGCTTCACTCCAATAACCGTGTTGCACTCAGTTCCTGCAACCGCCGAGTTTAAGTGAACGATGAGCCCCAAAGACAAAATCAATATAATTAATAGGGTGGAAGTCAAAATTCACCTACCAGCAATAGCGGCGGCTTGGTTTGGATCAAGTGTTTTATTGGGATGGTTACTATCTTTTATTACTCAGCCTTTTGATTTAATAAAATTGCTTTACTCCAATTATCAAGGACATATAGAGAGATATAATATATTCTGTCTAGTCATGATCGTCGCGCTATTTCTGACGCCATTAATATTTCTACTTTCCTTGAAAAATGGATTTAGCTTCGTCTCGCTCCGTAGCGGAGGTGGATTGATCTTTTCCATTTTCGCCGTCCTCGGGATTCTGGTTGGATTAGGGGCGGTAGGCTTTGAGGGGAAAAATAAGTTTTCACAAATTGCGAGAGGGATTGTTCATAACCTAGATTGGCTGGGTGCGGCTCTAATTAGTTTTATTGGACTCTATCTATTTGTTTCATGCATTGTCGTTATATTAAAAAACGGAAGGAACCATTAAGATGACAGATGATGCAGGTTTTGAAAGTCTTTTCAAGAGTTATTGGTCAAACGTCGCTGGCGTATTAGGTAGTATCTCCAACGATGCCATCGAGGATGAGCGTCTCGGGCTGGTGTATAGCGCACGGATTCAGATCCATGAAAGTCGTATCCGTGTGGGCGAGAATGATATCGCCCTGTCGCCGGGGATGTCGGTCAGGGCGGAGGTGAAGACCGACAAGCGCAAGGTTATCGACTACTTTCTCAGTCCGATTCAGCAGTATGTCGATGAAAGTTTAGTGGGGCGCTGACCTTGGCGTGATGTGTGGGGGCTTTATGTTTTTTCTTGGCGCGCTATTGGTTTTTTATTTTTATGGAAAGGATTGATAGTATGCGTGCGGGTAATTTTCGTCGAGTTATGGTTGATTCATTTTATGGCTCACATTTCCCAGTCTGGATATTTCTGCTTGTCTTTGTCGCTTGGGTTTTCGGGTTTTTCGGAGGTGGGGTGGCTAGCTCGTTTTATGATGCCTTTATATTTCTCCCGCCTAATGTCAAGGGCGTGCTTGATCTTCCTTTTAAGAGGCCTTCAAGCGTTTCCGCTTCTCTCTTGATAATTCATGCTGCATGGGTTTTTGTTATTTTTGTATCTGCCTTTTCTGGGGGGGCGTACTTTAAGCTTGAAAATGTAATGAGGCTTGATGCGCGGATTGCATTTAAAGGGTTTCTGGGGGCTGTTGTGATGGGGCCTCTTTTTATATGGGGGGCGCTTTGCTTTGCAGGGAAAAGCAACTATTTGGGGGGGATTTTTATTAAGTATGATTTTTTGTATTTGTTGATGGTTTTTGCTTTTTGGTGGGCATTTGGCGCCTGCTGCCTTGTGGTGTACGGAGCTACTTTGAAGCTCTTTAAATACTTAAATGGAGATTGATATGGCAAGCATGGATGATTATTTTGATGCAATGACTGCCTCCGTGGAAAAGGGCGGTTGCAGGATCTGAGTGCAACACGGTTACTGGATTGAGGCGGGTGCCTCATGATGCTTGGCCATCAACTCGGTCATGACCTCGATGGGGCACTTGAAGCCGAAGCGCTTACGCGGTCGGATGTTCAGTTCGTAGGCGATCGCATCCAACTGCTCTTGGCTGTATACCGACAGGTCCGTGCCCTTGGGCAGGTACTGCCGGATCAGTCCGTTGATGTTTTCGTTGCTACCGCGCTGCCAAGGGCTGTGCGGGTCGCAGAAGTAGATCGCCACACCCGTCTTCTGGGTGAGCTCCGCATGGCGTGCCATCTCCCGTCCCTGGTCGTAGGTCATGCTCTTGCGCGCCGCCAGCGGCATGCGATTCAACGCCGCGCTGAAGCCCGCCTGTACGGCGGCTCCGGCAACGATCGCCTCTCCGTCAGCGGCTCGGCGCAGGACAACCTGTTCGTCGGCGGCGAAGGCAACGACTACGACACCAGCCCGGACAGCCTGGATACCCTGCTGTTCGGCGGTGACGTGGGCGTGGAGGACATCTGGTTCCGCCGCAGTGGCTCGAACCTGGAGGTGAGCATCATCGGCTCAGGCGACAAGGCCACCATCAGCAACTGGTATTCGGGCGGCAGCTACCACCTGGACCAGTTCAAGACCGCCGATGGCAAGACCCTGCTGGAAGGCCAGGTGCAGAGCCTGGTCGACGCCATGGCCGCCTTCGGCGTGCCGGCCGGCGGCGAGGGCAACCTCGGTGCCGAGCAGAAGCTTCAGCTGGAGACGGTGATCGCCGCCAACTGGCAGTGATCGTTCCGATCTGAACAGCGGCCGGGGCATTCGCTGCGAATGCCCCGGCCGTTCCGTTTCAGCCCTGCAGCCCGCCAAAACGCCGGTAGAAGCTCTCGCCGGCCTCCGGCAGCGGGCCGTCGGCGGTTTCCAGCACCTGGTTCAGCCACTGCTCGGCCGGCGCGCAGATCAGCCGGTAGATGTTGCGGCACAGCTGGCGCGCGGCGCGGCCTTCCCAGTCGCCGGGGAGCAGTTCGTCGGGCAGCTGCGGGTCGCGCAGCAGCAGCTTGCGGTATTCGTGGATCAAGAGGGTGCGGGCGAGGAAGCAGTCCTGCGGCTCGAGCCGCTCCTGCTCGCGCAGCGCCTGCCACAGCGGGCGGAACAGCTGGATGAACTCGCTGTAGTGCTGGCCGAGCACGTCGATCTTCCAGCTCTCCTTGACCTGCAGGCGCAGCGCCCGCGAGGCCAGCACCTCCTGGGCAGTGGTCTCGAACAGGATGGTGTCGTCCAGCGCCTCCAGCTCCTGCAGGGTCGCCGCCACGTCGGCGCGGTCGCAGCGCGGGCTGGCCAGCACGGTCGGCGCCAGCGCGCCGAAGCCCTGCCACTCCAGCTCCTCGCGCACCTGCTTGCGCTTGTCCGCCTCCAGCTGCGACAGCACCGCCAGGCACCAGGCGCCGTCCCAGGCCGGCACGCTGCTGCTGTAGACCCGCTTGAAGGCCTTCTCGAAGCGCCGCCGGCCGGGACCGGTCAGGCTGTAGTAGCTGCGCCGGCCGACCTTGTCGGCCTTCAGCCAGCCGTCCTTGGTCAGGCGGAACACCGAGGTGCGGATCAGCCGCTGGTTGATGCCCATCGGCTCGAGCAGCTGGATCAGGCTGCCCAGCCACACGGCGCCGCCATGCGGCTCGATGGCGTCGCCGTAGACGGTGACGATCAGCGAGCTGGCGCGGATGGGGGTCTGTTCCTGGAAGCGCTGGATCAGGTTTGCCAGAGGAGCGAGGGAAGTCATGGATACGGGATTGGCCGGAAAATCGCGACTATACCTAGGGGATCGGGCGTAAGGCTACCGTCCTACCGTGCCACTCGGGCATTCGGCCGACGCGCCGCGCATGGCACTGGCAGACAAGTGCTTGGCAGGCACAGCCATGCAGGTCGACGGCAGCCCCGGCAGACTCGGGGACGCCAACCGCTGCGCTCGCCATCGCGGCCCAATACCCAGAACAAGGGAGCCATCCCATGCGAATAACACACCTCCTTGCACGCACCACGCTGGCCCTCGGCATCGCCCTGGCCGGTGCGGCCCAGGCCGAGCTGCCGGTGGAAAAGGAAGGCCAGGTCACCCTGCCCTTCCCGCCGGAGCCGCACCGCGCCTACATCGTCGACGTCGAATTCACCAACATGATCGCTACCCGCGTGGTGGTGGTCGATCCGGACGCCAAGCGCATGCTCGGCATGCTCAGCACCGGCGGCATGGCGCCGATGGTGCCGGCGCACGACCAGAAGACCCTCTACACCGCCGACACCTACTGGTCGCGCTACGTGCGCGGCACCCGTACCGACATGCTGACCGCCTGGGACAGCTCGACCCTGTCGCCGCTGTGGGAGGTGGAGATTCCGCCCAAGCGCACCAACAGCATCACCGAGCGCTACGCGCTGAACACCAGCAGCGACGACCGCTTCGTCTACATCTACAACTTCACCCCGTCGACCTCGGTCACCGTGGTCGATGCCAAGGCACGCAAGACGGTCAACGAGATCGCCATCGGCGGCTGCATCCTCAACTACCCGGTGGGCGCGCGGCGCTTCGCCTCGCTGTGCGGCGACGGCAGCCTGCAGGTGGTCACCCTCAACGACGAGGGCAAGGAGATCGGCCGCCACCAGACGCCGATGTTCGACCCCAACCAGGTCAAGATGGTCGAGCGCGCGGTGGCCAAGGGCGACGTCTACTACTTCACCACCACCGAAGGCGAGATCCATCCGGTCGACCTGTCCGGCGACAAGCCGAAGTTCCTGCCGACCTGGTCGCTGGTCAGTGCGGAAGAGAAGAAGGCCGGCTGGGCCCCCGGCGGCTGGCAGACCATGGCACTGGCGCCCAAGCTCGACCGCCTGTACGTGCTGATGCACCCGGACCACAAGCCGCTCAACTGGGAAGATCCGAGCAACACCGTGTGGGTCTTCGACCTGAAGACCGGCAAGAAGATCGGTACCCTGGAAGCGCCCGGCCTGATGTGGAGCCTGCACGCCACCAGCGACGACAAGCCGCTGCTGCTGGCCAGCACCGTCACCGGCGACCTCGAGGTGTTCGACCTGAACAGCGGCAAGCACACCGGCACCATGACCGGGATCGCCAAGACGCCGACCCTGGTGCAGAGCCACTGAGGAGGTTGCCATGCCACTCGATCCGATCCTGATCTACGCCTGCGCCCTGGCGCTGGCGGCGATCCTGGCGACCGCGGCGACCCACAAGCTGCGCGCGCCGCGCTGGTTCGCCGCGCAGCTGGAGGCCTACGCCCTGCTGCCGACGGCGCTGATCAGGCCGGCGGCGCGCGCCCTGCCGCTGCTCGAGGGCGCCGTCGCCCTCGGCCTGCTGCTGCCGTTCAGCCGTGGCGGCGCGGCAGTGGCC
>NZ_SSTC01000159.1 GCF_004801855.1 Pseudomonas sp. A-1
TTGAGCTTGTCGGCCTCGCGGGCGCCGCTGTTGGTATCCAGCTTGGCGAGGATCTCCTCGACGCCCATGCGGCCGTTGCCGAACGGCTCGCCGTTCAGGTAGATGCTCGGCACCGCCATGATCTGGCGCGCCTCCACCTCGTCCTGGAACAGCGCGCCGTCGATGGCCACGTGCTTGATGTTGGGGTTGAGCACCGCCATCAGGTTGAGCGCCTGCACCACGTCCGGGCAGTTGTGGCAGGACAGCGAGAAGTAGGTCTCGAAGCGGAACTCGCCCTCGATGCCCTTGATCTGCGCGATCACCTCGTCGGAGACCTTCGGCGGGTAGCCGCCCACCTGCAGCAGGGCCAGCACCAGCGAGGTGAACTCATGGCCCATGGGCAGGCCGGCGAAGCGCGGGCCGATCTCCACGCCGTCGCGGCGGAAGCCGAACGAGGGCTTGCGGGCGTCGGTGCCGGCGGTGTTCAGGGTGATCTTGTCGCTCAGGCCGTTGATGTCGTTGAGCAGCGAAACCATCTCGTCGGACTTCTCGCTGTCGTCCAGGGAAGCGACGATCTCGTACGGCTCGGTAACTTTCTCGAGGTAGGCTTGCAACTGGGCTTTCAGGTTGGCGTCCAACATATGGCGATGTTCCTCTGCAAATCGGGGTTGATCTGTTTCAGATTAGGGGAGATGCCTGCCGTGGAAATTGCCCGTGGTCAGTGTTCGGCGTGTCTGTCGACGCTATCGGGGCTTGGCTGGCTGCCTGGAGTGAATCCTACGCCTCACCGGGCCCCGATCCCATTTGATTGAATCAAGCCGTTCGATTGAAGCCATCTATCGATACCCGGCGCAGGGAAATCCGACGCGCAGCATTGACAATGCTGGATACCTATACAGATCATCCGAGCATGTCAGTGCCACTACCTCCCGAACTCTATTACCTCGGCAACTTCCGCACTGCGCTCGCCTGGGTAGACGAGCGCCATGCCGATCTGCTGTCCGACGAAGAGTCCCGCTTCATCGCCCGCTTCGCCGAACTGGCCGTACCGGCACAGGCGCTGCTGGTGCGCATGGTCATGCGCAAGGGCAGCCACTTCCGCGCCAGCAAGCTGCGATACGACGAGATCGGCGATATCGCGGCGGCTGCCCGGCCGCTCCTCGAACTGGGCTGGCTGAGCGAGCGGGCACCGCTGGAGGCCGCCGCAGTCGCCGCCCTGCTGCGCAAGGACGAGTTGCTCACCCACCTGCCGCTGGCCGACCGCCGCGCCAGCCAGAAGAAGGCCGAGCTGGAGGCGCAGCTGCTGGCGCTAGAGCTGCCGGCGCAGCCGTTCGCCGCCTGGTGCCCGAACCTCGACGAGCGCCTGTACAGCCTGCAGGTCGGCGAGCTGTGCGACCGCCTGCGCCTGCTGTTCTTCGGCAACCTGAGCCAGGACTGGTCGGAGTTCGTCCTCGCCGACCTCGGCATCTACCGCTACGAACCGGTGGCGATCGCCCCGGAATCGCGCGGCTTCCGCTGCCGGGAGGACGTCGACGACTACCTGTTCCTGCGTGCGCGGCGCGAGCGCTTCGAGGCCGGCGAGCCCGTCGCGGATCTGCTGGAAGGACTGCTCGACTTCGCCAGCGCCAATCCCTACCTGCAGTCGCGCCATGCCCGGCTGCTGTTCAGGCTGGCCCAGCAGCTGGAGAAGGACGGCGAGGCCGAGGCGGCGCTGGCCCTCTACCGGCGCAGCGCCCACGGCGAGGCGCGCTGGCGGCAGATCCGCGTGCTGGAGAAGCTCGAACGCCACAGCGAGGCCCATGCGCTGGCCGTGCAGTTGAGCGCCAGCCCCGGCAGCGACGAGGAAGCCCAGCGCCTTGAGCGGGCGCTGCCGCGCCTTTCGCGCAGGCTCGGCCTGCCCGCCCCCGCACGCCGCGCCGCCGTCGCCGAATGCCGCAGCGAGCTGGTGCTGCCGCGCCCGGCGCACGGCAGCGTCGAGCACGCGGTGCGCGAGCACCTGCACCGCGAACAGGCGCCGGTGCACTACGTGGAGAACACCCTGCTGTGCAGCCTGTTCGGCCTGCTGTGCTGGGAGGCGATCTTCGCGCCGCTGCCGGGAGCCTTCTTCCATCCGTTCCACAGCGGGCCGGTCGACCTGTACGGCAGCGACTTCCACGAGCGGCGCCGGGCGCTGTTCGACGCCTGCCTGGCGCGTCTGGACGACGGCAGCTACCGGGCGCACATGCGCCAGCTGCATCGCACCAAGTTCGGTACCCAGTCGCCCTTCGTGTTCTGGAACCTGCTCGACGAGGCGCTGCTCGAACTGGCGCTGGCCTGCATCCCCGCCGCGCACCTGCGCGCCTGCTGCGAACGCCTGCTGCGCGACCTCAGGGCCAACCGCGCCGGCATGCCCGACCTGATCCAGTTCCACCCCGCCGAGCGCCACTACCGGCTGATCGAGGTGAAGGGCCCGGGCGACCGCCTGCAGGACAATCAGAAGCGCTGGCTGGCCTTCGCCGCCGAGCACGGCATCCCGGTCGAGGTCTGCTACGTGAGCTGGGCCGAGGCATGAGCTACGCCATCGCCGTGCGCGCGCTGTGCGAGTTCACCGCCAAGACCGGCGATCTCGACCTGCGCTTCACCCCCTCGCCCAGCGCCCAGGAAGGCATCGCCGGGCACCAGACGGTAGTAGCGCGGCGCGGCCCGCACTATCTGGCCGAGCTGCCGCTGGCCGGCGCCTGGCAGAGCCTCATGGTCAGCGGCCGCGCCGACGGCTACGACCCGGAGCAGAACCTGCTGGAGGAGATCAAGACCCACCGCGGCGACGTCGCGCGCATCCCCGACAACCACCGCCAGCTGCACTGGGCGCAGGCCAAGGTGTATGGCTGGCTGCTCTGCCAGAACCGCGGCCTCGCGGAGATCGAGCTGGCGCTGGTGTATTTCAACGTGCTGACCCAGAAGGAAACGGTGCTGCGCGAGCGCTTCGCGGCGGCCGAGCTGGAAGCCTTCTTCGCCCTGCAGTGCCGGCGCTTCATCGCCTGGGCAGAGCAGGAAGAGGCGCACCGCACGGCGCGCGACGCCAGCCTGGAACGGCTGCGCTTCCCCTGGCCGGAGTTCCGCCGCGGCCAGCGCCAGCTGGCCGAAGCCGTCTACCGCGCCGCCCGCGACGGCCAGACGCTGATGGCGCAGGCCACCACCGGCATCGGCAAGACCCTCGCCACCCTTTTCCCGCAGCTCAAGGCCTTCCCCGGACAAAAGCTCGACCGCCTGTTCTTCCTCACCGCCAAGACCCCCGGCCGGCGCCTGGCCCTGGATGCGCTGGCCAGCCTGCGCCAGCAGGAAGACGACCTGCCGCTGCGCGTGCTCGAACACGTGGCGCGCGACAAGGCCTGCGAGCACCCGGAGCGCAGCTGCCACGGCGAGTCCTGCCCGCTGGCCAGGGGCTTCTACGACCGCCTGCCCGGCGCGCGGCTGGCAGCGCTCGAACGGCGCTGGCTGACCCAGGGCGAGGTGCGCGAGATCGCCCTCGCCCATCAGGTCTGCCCCTACTACCTGAGCCAGGAGCTGTGCCGCTGGGCCGACGTGGTGGTCGGCGACTACAACTACTACTTCGATCTCAGCGCCCTGCTCCACGGCCTGACCGTGCTCAACGACTGGCGGGTGACCGTGCTGGTCGACGAGGCGCACAACCTGGTGGAGCGGGCCCGCGGCATGTACACGGCCGAGCTGGACCAGCACGTGTTCATGGACATGCGCAAGTCGGCGCCGGCCAAGCTGAAGAGCCCGCTGGAGCGCGTCGGCCGCCACTGGAACCAGCTCAACCGCGACCAGGACAGCGACTACCAGATCCTGCCGAGCGTGCCGGACCTGTTCGTCGCCGCGCTGCACAAGGCGGTCAGCGCCATCACCGACCACCTGACCGACCAGCCCGACGGCAACGACCGCGCCCTGCTGCAGTTCTACCTCGACGCCCTGCAGTTCTGCCGCCTCGCCGAGGCCTGGGGGCCGCACTCGCTGTTCGACGTCAGCCGCCATGCCGGCGCGGGAGCGCGCGCCCGCTCGACGCTCTGCCTGCGCAACGTGGTCCCGGCGCCTTTCCTCGCTGGGCGCTTCGCCAGCGCCCACAGCACCACGCTGTTCTCCGCCACACTGCGTCCGGCCGACTACTACCGCGATCTGCTCGGCCTGCCGGAGCAGGCCCGCTGGCTGGAGGTGGAATCGCCCTTCGCTGCCGAGCAGCTGGAGGTGAGGGTCATGCGCAACCTGTCGACCCGCTACCAGCATCGCGCGACGAGCCTGGCGCCGATCTGCCGGATCATCGCCGAACAGTATCGGGACAGGCCGGGCAACTACCTGGCGTTCTTCAGCAGCTATGCCTACCTGCAGCAGGTGCGCGAGCTGTTCACGACGCTGCATCCGGAGATTCCAACCAGCGCGCAGACCCGCAGCATGGACGAGGGTGAGCGCCAGGCGTTCCTCGACGGCTTCACCGAGCACTCGCGCGGCATCGGCTTCGCCGTGCTGGGCGGCGCCTTCGGCGAGGGCATCGACCTGCCCGGCCGGCGCCTGATCGGCGCCTTCATCGCCACCCTCGGCCTGCCGCAGGTCAACGCGATCAACGAGGAGATCAAGGCGCGCATGCAGGAGATGTTCGGTCAGGCCATGGGGTACGACTACGCCTATCTGTATCCGGGGATGCAGAAGGTCGTCCAGGCCGCCGGGCGGGTCATCCGCACCACCGCCGACCGGGGCGTGGTGCATCTGCTCGATGACCGCTTCGCGCAGCCCAGGGTCCGGGAGCTGCTGCCGGGCTGGTGGCAGGTGGAGCTGGTGAGATGTTGAATGCCGGGGCGCGAGGCGGTGCTCAACCCTGCGCCTGCCAGAGAATCGCATAACCCAGGCCCATCAGCAGCCAGCCGCCCAGCGGGTGGAAGATGCTGCGCCACAGCCGGCTGTACGGATCGAAGCCGAC
>NZ_SSTC01000160.1 GCF_004801855.1 Pseudomonas sp. A-1
CGCGGGCCAGGCTGTCGCCGGCGGCGAAGGCCTCGGCCACCGCGCCGAGGGCGGCCAGACGGCGGCGCAGGCGGCGCTGGCGGGCGATCAGCAGGATGCCGCCGACCGCCGGCAGCAGGCCGAGCAGCGCGAAGAGGCCGGGCAAGGGGTCGAGGGGCATGGCGCGGACGAGTCCTGCTGTGAGGCCCGACACATTAGCGGAAAGGGTCGCACAGGAAAATCCCGCTTAAAACGACAGGCAATAAAAAGCCCGCCTTGTGGGCGGGCTTTCCGAAGCGGGTCCGGCTTACTTCTGGTAAGCCGCCACCGCCTTGAGAATCAGCTGGCGGGCCTCTTCGGCGTCGCCCCAGCCTTCGACCTTCACCCACTTGCCCTTCTCGAGATCCTTGTAGTTCTCGAAGAAGTGCTTGACCTGCTCGATCAGCAGGGCCGGCAGGTCGGTGTAGTTCTGCACGTCCTTGTACAGGACGGTCAGCTTGTCGTGCGGTACGGCGATCAGCTTGGCGTCGCCGCCAGCCTCGTCGCTCATGTTCAGCACGCCGACCGGACGGGCGCGGATCACCGAGCCCGGCGCGACCGGGTAGGGGGTCACTACCAGCACGTCGAGGGGGTCGCCGTCGTCGGCCAGGGTGTGCGGGATGAAGCCGTAGTTGGCCGGGTAGAACATCGGGGTGGCCATGAAGCGGTCGACGAACAGGCAGTCGCTGTCGTGATCGATCTCGTACTTGATCGGCGCGTGATTGGCCGGGATCTCGATGGCGACGTAGATGTCGTTCGGCAGGTCCTTGCCGGCCGGGATCTTGCTGTAGCTCATGGGTGACTCCGAGGGTCAGGGCCAAAAATTGGCGCGGATTATAGGCGTATTCGGGCGGATGCGCCATGTTGCCGCAGCCTGCCGTGCGTCAGTCGGTCAGGGTCCGCTGTCGCTGGTCATGGAAGGCGTAGCGGTTGCGGCCGTTGTCCTTGGCCCGGTACATGGCGGCATCGGCCTTGCGCACCAGTTCGGCGGCGTCGCTGCCGTCGTCGGGATACAGGGCGATGCCGATGCTGGTGCCGATGTGCAGCACGTGGCCGTCGATCGGGAAGGGCTGCTGCAGCGCCTCGACCAGGCGGCCGGCGATCCGCTCGGCCATGGCGACGTCGTCGAGGTCCTCGAGGACGATCAGGAACTCGTCGCCGCCCAGGCGCGCCACGGTGTCGCTGTCGCGCACGGTCTGCGCCAGGCGCTCGGCGACGGCGCGCAGCAGCAGGTCGCCGACGGCATGGCCGAAGGTGTCGTTGACCGGCTTGAAGCGGTCGAGGTCGAGGAACAGCACGGCCAGCAGGCTGCCCTGGCGCCTGGCCTGGCGCAGCGCCTGGGTCAGGCGGTCGCGAACCAGGCTGCGGTTGGGCAGCCCGGTGAGGCGGTCGTGGTAGGCCATCTGCAGGATGCGTTCCTGCTCCTCCTTGGCGGCGCTGATGTCGGTGAACAGGCCGGTGAAGTGGCTCGGCCGGCGCTGCTCGTCGTAGACCGCGGCCAGCGACAGCCAGGCGCTGAAGGCCTCGCCGTCGCCACGCAGCAGGGTGACCTCGCTCTGCCAGCTGCCGGTCCGGCTGACCTGGGCCCACATGGCGGCACAGTCCGCTTCGCTGGTGTCGAGCAGCAGGGCCTCGCAGGCGCGCCGGCCTTCCAGCTCGGCGAGCCGGCAGCGCAGCAGACGGCTGCCGGCGGGGTTGAGGCCGATGATGCGCTGTCGCTCGTCGAGCAGCAGGATGCCCTCGTTGCTGTGCTCGAACACGCTGGCCGCCAGGCCGAGGCTCTGCGACTGCTCGAGCATGCGCTGCAGCAGCGGGCGCGCCAGCATGAAGATCAGCCCGCCGCCGGCGAGGCCCAGCAGGAGGATGCCGAGCAGCGGCCAGAGCAGTTCCGCGCGGGCGCCGGCGTACAGCACGTCGCGCGGCGAGAGCAGGGCGATGGCCCAGTCGCCGTGCTCCGGCAGCGGGCGGGCGAAGGCGACCAAGGCGCCGAGGCGCTCGTGCTCGGGCAGCCGCACGGCATGCAGCGGCAGGTCGCTCGCCTGGCGCAGGGCCGCGAACAGCGGATGCCAGTCCGGCGTCGCCAGCAGCGCGGTGTCGGCATCGTGGACATGCACGGCGCGCCGTTCGGCCACGTTGATCAGGTGGATCTGCATGTCGCCGCTGTACCCGTCGGTCATCGGCAGCAGGTCGCGCAGCCTGTCCAGGGTGAAGGCGGCGATGTCGGTGCCGGCACGGCGGCCGTCGGGGGAGAGGATGGGGGCGCCGACCAGCAGCACCGGGGTGTCGCCGATCAGCAGCGGCCCCACCAGGCGGGGCAGCTGCTGATCGGCTGCGGGGATCGGCCAGTGCTCCCTGGGCACGGGCTGGCGCAGGGCGAGTACCGGCTGCCCGCGGGCGTCCAGGCGCACCAGGCCGAGCACGTCCGCCGCCTGCGCCAGGGGTTCGCGCAGGCGCGGTGCGGTGAACGCCTGCAGCTCGGCGAGCTCGATCTCGCCGGCGTTGTAGCGCTCGAGCATGCGGCGGATTTCCGAGCGCGAGGTGAGCTGCATGGCGGTATCGGCCATGTGTTCGAGCAGATGGCTGCTGGCCAGCGCGCGGACCTGCACGTCGAGTTCGGCGTGCAGGTCGATCTTGTTGCTCAGCTGGAGGTACATCGGCAGGCTGGTGGCCAGGCCGACCAGGCAGGTGGTGGCCGCCACCCCGATGGCGAGCAGGCGCTGCAGCCGGCGCTGCAGGCGGGGGATGGACTGGCCTTGTGGGCGAGCGAGTTGGTCTGCCGTGCGGTTGGGCAATCTGGGGCTCCTTCGGGCGGGCAGTCGCCGAACCCGCGTCGGCTGCTCGGGGTGGCGTGAGGGTCAGTGGCGCGGCGCCCGGGCGTCGGGCAGGCCGTGCGGGCAGGCGTTCCCGTTTGGCGCGGACAGCTCCTGCAGGTGCTCGCCCAGGCGCGCCAGCGGATCCTGGCGATAGAACAGGCGCAGCTGCGCGTAGACCGCCGGGAAGGCGGCGTCGAGCAGGTCGGGGGCGCTGAAGAAGTACTCGCTGGCCACGGCGAAGAACTCGGCCGGGCTCTCGGCGGCGTAGGGATCGATGGCGGTCTCGGCGTCGGGGTCGCGGTCCAGTTCGGCGTTCAGCGCATCGAAGGCCTGCTGCATGGCGTCGGCCCATTCGGCGATGCGCATGTCGGCGTGCAGCGGCGGCAGGCCGTTGGCGTCGCCGTTGAGCATGTCCAGCTTGTGCGCCAGCTCGTGGATCGGCAGGTTGTAGCCGTCCAGCGTGCCGCTGGCCTGCACGCCCGGCCAGGCGAGGATCACCGGCCCCTGCTGCCAGGCCTCGCCGCTGCGCTCGTCGTCCCAGACGTGCTCGACCCCGGCCTCGTCGCGGTGGCGCTGCGGGCTGAGGAAGTCGTCGGGATACAGCAGCAGCTGGTGGAAGCCCTGGTACCAGTCGAGGTCGGGCAGGTGCAGCAGCGGCAGGCAGGCCTGAGCGGCCAGGCGCAGGCGCGCGGCATCGTCCAGCTCGACGCCGGGCAGGCAGGTCAGCTGCTTGTCGTGGAGCAGCAGCAGGCACAGCTCGCCGAGGCGCTGGCGCTCGCCGGCGTCGAGGCCGGCGAGCAGCGGCAGGTCGGCGCACACCGCGGCCCATAGCTGCGGGTCGAGGGGATGGCGGGCGAGCAGACGGCGGCGGCGCCAGTTGCGGAAGAACACGGCAGAGACTCCCTCGGGCGGCAGGCGATGGCCGATTGTAAGCCATCGCCGCCGGGGTGCGGGGCCCGGCGCCACCTCGCGGGAGGGGGACGGGCTACTTGCGCCGCCACTGGCCGTCGAGGCGGATGAACTGGCCGGGCGGGGTCTTCTCCACCGCTTTCTTGCCGGCCAGTGCTTCGACGTCGGCGAGGCGGATGCCGTTCTGGGTGGCCAGGCGCTGGTACTCGGCGCGCCGCGCCTGGTTGATCAGGCGGGCGATCTCGGCCGCCTGGCCGCCGGGGGCGACCACGCCGAGATAGCCGTCGGTCTGCTCGCCCAACTGGCCGGCGGCCTTGGCGGCGGGCAGCGCGGTCATCGCCCCGGGCAGGTCGAGGGCCAGGGCCGAGAGGCTGAAGCCGAAGGCGAGCAGCAGGGTGGCGATGCGCTTGGGAAGGGTCATGTCGGGCTCCTCAGAACAGGCCGCTGGATTCGTCGAGGATGTTGTCCAGCGCCTTGTCCACCTTGATGTAGATCTCATGCTCGATCTTCACGTTGAGGTTGATGTTGATCGGCTCCTTGGGGGCGGCCAGTTGCACCGTGGGGGTGCAGGCGCCCAGCAGGCCGAGCAGCAGGCTCGCCGTCAGGAGGGTGGCGAGGTGGCGCAGGCGCATGGTGCGGTCTCCCGTGTCAGTCGCGCCGCTGCAGCTGTTGCTGCACGCGGCGCTGGATGGCTTCGTTGACCCGCCCGGAGAGCTGCAGGCTGGTCAGCAGGCTGGGCACGTTCTCTTCCAGGTTGATGGCGAGGTTCACCGGCCGGCCGCCCTCCAGCGCGGGGTTCTGGCCGTGCAGGCGCAGGGCCAGCAGCAGCTGGCCGCGGGGCGCGTAGTCGACCTCGCTTTCCAGGCGATCGTAGCGGAAATCCTCCAGCGCCGTGGCGGCCAGTTGCAACGCGGGGTTGCTGCGGGCGAAGGCGCGGATGCGCTCCGAGCGCAGCTGCAGCGCGCCGCCCGGGGCGCGCGCGGCGATCCGTCCCTCGACGATGTGCAGGCCCTCGGCGTCGAGGCGCAGCGGCAGGCGGCCGTCCAGGGTGCCGCGGCCGGAGAGTCCCTCTGCGGGGTAGACCCGCAGCAGTTCGGCCAGTTCCAGGCCGCGGACCTGCACGGCGAGGCGCTGCGGCGGGCGGGCCAGGTCGAGGCGCGCCGGCTCGGCCGCCAGCTGGCCGCC
>NZ_SSTC01000161.1 GCF_004801855.1 Pseudomonas sp. A-1
CGCGCTGGAAACCTGCGGGCCGGCGGGCGTGGCGCTGGCGGCCTTGTCGCCGGCAGGGCGGGTGGCGGCGAGGCGCTGGCGCTCGGCCTCCTCGCGGGCACGCTGCTCGGCCAGACGCCGTTCCTCGGCCTCGCGGGCTTGGCGGGCGAGGGTTTCCTCGATGGTCTTGAGCAGCGCGCCCAGGCGCGCCTGCTCCTGGCGGCGGGCCTTGAGGCGCTTGTCGCCGTCGCCCAGCTCGCTGTTCAGTCTGGCCAGCACCGCGCGGTGTTCGCTGCGCACCTTGTCCAGCGCCTCGCGACGGTCCTGCAGTTCCACCTGCTGGCCGGCCAGCACGGCATGGCGGGTGGCCAGGTCGGCCTCGATGAGATGCAGCTGCTCGAGGATCGCGTTGTACCTGTCGAGCTGCTCGCGGCGCGCGCGGCTGAGGTACTCGTGGTAGGTGAGGTTGCGGGTGAACTGTTCGGGCTGCTGCTGGTTGAGCAGCAGCTTGAGGTATTCCTGGCCGCCGCTCTGGTAGGCGGCGCGGATCTGCAGGGAGATCAGTTTCTGCTGTTCAGCCCGCTGGCTCTGGAGTTTTTTTTTCTCCCCGTCGAGCCGCTCGATTTCCTGCTCGCCGTCTTCGAGCTGCTGCTCGAGGGTCTCGATCTGCTTCTGCAGTTCGCCCATCTCGCGCTCGCTGCCCTGCAGCTGCTTCTGGATGCCGGACTTTTCCTGCTGCAGGGTGCCGAGCAGCTTCTGCAGCTCGGCGATGTCCTTCTGCGCGGCTTCCAGCTGGCGCTGGGCGTCGGCGCGCTCATCGGCGAAGGCCGGCGCGAGGCAGCAGGCGAGCAGGGCGAACAGGGCGGCACGCAGCATGGACAGGTATCCGGTGGGTGAGCGTCCTAGTATGCCTCCGGGCGCACGCAAAAAGAACGCCCCGGCGAGCCGGGGCGTGATCCTCACTGCAGTTCGACCAGCGGCGTGCCGGTCATCTCGGCCGGGATCGGCAGGTCCAGCAGCCTGAGCATGGTCGGCGCCACGTCGGCGAGCACGCCGCCCTCGCGGATGGCCAGCGGGCGCGGGCCGTAATAGAGGAACGGCACCGGCTCGCAGGTGTGCGCGGTGTGCGCCTGGCCGGTCACCTCGTCCTCCATCTGCTCGACGTTGCCGTGGTCGGCGGTGATCAGCGCCTCGCCGCCGACCTGGTCCAGCGCGCGGGTGATGCGGCCGATGCACTGGTCCAGGCACTCCACCGCCTTGACCGCCGCGTCGAACACGCCGGTGTGGCCGACCATGTCGCCGTTGGCGTAGTTGACCACGATCACGTCGTAGCGCTGGTTCTCGATGGCGTCGACGATGCGGTCGGTGACTTCCGGTGCGCTCATTTCCGGCTTGAGGTCGTAGGTGGCGACGTTCGGCGAGGGGATGAGGATGCGCTCCTCGCCCTCGAACGGCTCCTCGCGCCCGCCGGAGAAGAAGAAGGTGACGTGGGCGTACTTCTCGGTCTCGGCGATGCGCAGCTGGGTCTTGCCGTTGTTGGCCAGGTACTCGCCGAGCACGTTGGTCAGCGGCTCCGGCGGGAAGGCGCAGGGCGCCGGGATGCTCGCCGCGTACTGGGTGAGCATGACGAAGCCGGCCAGCTGCGGCACGCGCGCGCGCTGGAAGCCGGCGAACTCGTCGCCCTCGACGAAGGCGCGGGTCAGCTCGCGGGCGCGGTCGGCGCGGAAGTTCATGAACACCACGGCGTCGCCGTCCTCCACCCGCACCGGCGTGCCGATGGTGGTGGCCTTGACGAACTCGTCGCTCTCGCCGCGCGCATAGGCGGCTTGCAGGCCCTCGATGGCGCTGGCGGCGGCGAACTCGCCCTCGCCGTCGACGATCAGCCGGTACGCCTGCTCGACGCGATCCCAGCGGTTGTCGCGGTCCATGGCGAAGTAGCGGCCGGTCAGGCTGGCGATGCGGCCCTTGCCGAGCTTGGCGAAGGTGGCGTCGAGCAGCTCGATGGAGGGGGTGGCGCTCTTCGGCGGGGTGTCGCGGCCGTCGAGGAAGGCGTGCAGGTAGATCTGCTCGGCGCCGCGCCGGGCGGCCAGTTCGGCCATGGCGGCGATGTGCTCCTGGTGGCTGTGCACGCCGCCGTCGGAGAGCAGGCCGAGGATGTGCACCGCCTTGCCGGCGGCCGCGGCCTTGTCCACCGCCGCGTTGATCGCGGCATTGTCGAAGAACTCGCCGTCGCGGATCGCCTTGGTCACCCGGGTGAAGTCCTGGTACACCACGCGGCCGGCGCCGAGGTTCATGTGACCGACCTCGGAGTTGCCCATCTGCCCGTCGGGCAGGCCGACGTCCATGCCGCTGCCGGAGATCAGGCCGTACGGGCGGGTGGCGCGCAGGTTGTCCCACACCGGCGTGCTGGCGTGGTGGATGGCGTTGTAATCCGGGCTGTCGCTGTGACCGAAGCCGTCCAGGATGATCAGGACCAGGGGTTTGGGCGTGGCAGGCATGCGTCCGACTCGTGAGCAGGTTCGAAAGGGGCGCCAGTCTACTGGCCGACCCGGCGGACGTCACCGCAGGGGTGACTGCCGGCGGGTTCAGCCGTGTCGACTGGCTGTGTATACTGCGGGCCATTTTACCGTGCCGGATGCTCGCGATGGTTGCCCAGCTGATTGAATTTGCCTCTAACCACTATGTACTCAGCACCCTGTTCGTGGTGCTGCTGGCCCTGCTGATCGCCAGCGAGGCCCGGCGCGGCGGGCGCAGCCTGAGCTGCCGCGAGCTGACCGCCAAGCTCAACGCCGGCGAGGCGCTGGTGCTCGACGTGCGTCCGCACAAGGAGTTCTCCACCGGCCACATCACCGGCGCGCTGAACATCCCCTACGACAAGCTGGACAGCCGCATCGCCGAGCTGGACAAGCACAAGGCCAAGACCCTGATCGTGGTCGACGCCATGGGCCAGCACGCCGGCAGCATCTGCGGCAAGCTGAAGAAGGCCGGCTACGACGTCTCCCGCCTGGGCGGCGGCATCGCCAGCTGGCGCGGCGACAACCTGCCGGTGGTGAAGTGACATGCAGCCGGTGGTCATCTACTCCAGCGACTACTGTCCCTACTGCGTGCGCGCCAAGCAGCTGCTGAGCCACAAGGGCGTCGCCTTCACCGAGATCCGCGTCGACGGCCAGCCGGACGTGCGCGCCGAGATGAGCCGCAAGGCCGGGCGCACTTCGGTGCCGCAGATCTGGATCGGCGCCACCCACGTCGGCGGCTGCGACGACCTCTACGCCCTGGAGCGCGCCGGCAAGCTGGACGCGCTGCTGCGCGGCTAACCCTCCACGCAACGAACAAGGAAAGCAAAGCATGACCGAACAAGCCAACGGCGCCGCCGCGCAGAACGACCAGCCGCAGTTCTCCCTGCAGCGCATCTACGTCCGCGACCTGTCCTTCGAGGCGCCGAAGACCCCGGAAATCTTCCGCCAGGAGTGGAAGCCGGGCATCACCCTCGACCTCAACACCCGCCAGAAGGACCTGGGCGGCGACTTCCACGAGGTCGTGCTGACCGTCTCGGTCACCGTGAAGAACGGCGACGACACCGCCTTCATCGCCGAAGTGCAGCAGGCCGGCATCTTCCTGATCAAGGGCCTCGATGCCGCCGCGATGAGCCACACCCTCGGCGCCTTCTGCCCGAGCCTGCTGTTCCCCTACGCCCGCGAGGCGCTGGACAGCCTGGTGGTGCGCGGCTCGTTCCCGGCGCTGATGCTCTCGCCGGTCAACTTCGACGCCCTCTACGCCCAGGAACTGGCGCGCATGCAGGCGGCCGAAGCCACGGCCTGAAGCCGGCGCCGCCGACAGGAAACCCCGCCGTGCGCGGGGTTTTTTGTCGGTTCCGCTACCAAGGGATGGTTCAAAAGCGTGACGCGGTTCGCTATTTTGATGCGCGTCACTACGCATTATCGTCGGACTGTCATGATGCCGTCGCAAGGTCGGCGCGTGGCGGGATCGAGCCTCAGGCGGTGGCGAAACCGTGCTGGCGCCAGGCCTCGTAGACGGTCACCGCCACCGCGTTGGACAGGTTCAGGCTGCGGCAGCCGGGGCGCATCGGCAGGCGCAGCAGCTGTTCGGGCGGCAGGCTGGCCAGCACCTCGGTCGGCAGGCCGCGGCTCTCCGGGCCGAACAGCAGCACGTCGCCGGCGTGGTAGTCCATCTCCGCGTAACTGTTATTGGCTTTGGTGGTGAGTGCCAGTATCCTGCCCCCGGCCAGGGTCGCGAGGCAGCTCTCCAGCGAGGCATGACGAGTTACCGTCGCGTACTCGTGGTAGTCGAGGCCGGCACGGCGCAGGCGCTTGTCGTCGAGCTCGAAGCCGAGCGGTTCGACCAGGTGCAGCTGGCAGCCGGTATTGGCGCAGAGTCGGATGATGTTGCCGGTATTGGGCGGGATTTCCGGCTGGAACAACACAACATGAAACATCGGGCGGGCCTGTGCGAATCGGGACGCCGCGCATTCTAGCGGTTTGCGGCCTGCCAGCGGGCCGCCTGCCGAACTGTCCCGGACCTGCGGACAAGGAGAAAGCCTTTGCTGGCCTGGCTGAAGCGAACCCCCAAAGCTGCCGATCAACTGCTCGGGCTGGCCCCCGTGGCGGGCGGCTGCGCGCTGGTCGGCGTGCAGCGCCAGGGCGGTGCCGTGCAGCTGCCGCTCGGCGAGCTGGTCGCCACCGCGCCGGGCGGCGCGGTCGAGCC
>NZ_SSTC01000162.1 GCF_004801855.1 Pseudomonas sp. A-1
GCTCGCGGGCCGTCGCCAGCCGCGGCGAAGCCAGCCGTGCCTCGGCCAGCCGGCCGCGGATGGAGCGCGCCAGCCGTCCGGTGCAGCGCTCGGCACCCAGCAGGCCGGCCCGCAGTGGCGGTGGCGGCGGCTTCCGGCGTTGACCAGGAGACATCCCATGCATCCGCTCTTGCGTATCTGCCTGCCGGCGCTGCTGGCCCTGCTGACCTGGGAGGCGCGCGCCCAGCAGGCCTTCGCCACCCCCACCGCTGCCGTCGATGCGCTGATCGCCGCGCTGGGCACCGAGCACGCCGATCCCCAGCGCATGGCCGCGCTGCTCGGCGACGACTGGCAGACCTTCATCCCCACCGATGACATCGAGCGCAAGGACGTCGACGCCTTCCTCGCCCTCTACCGCGAGCAGCGCACCATCCGCCTGGCCGGCGAGGAGCGCGCCAGTCTGGTGGTCGGCAACACGCCCTGGACCTTTCCGCTGCCGCTGGTCCACGGCCGGGACGGCTGGCGCTTCGATCCCCGGGCCGGCGGCGAGGAAATCCGCGCGCGGCGCATCGGCCGCAACGAGCTGGCCGCCATGCAGGCGGTGCGCGCCTACCACGACGCACAGATGGACTACGCCGAAGCCGACCACGACGGCGACGGCGTGCTCGAGTACGCGCAGCAGTTCATGAGCAGCGACGGCCGGTACGACGGCCTGTACTGGCCCGACGAGCCGGGCGTGCCGCAGAGCCCGCTCGGCCCGCTGTTCGGCGACGAGCTGCCGGACGGCGAGTGGCAGGGCTACCGCTACCGCATACTCGACGCCCAGGGGCCGTCGGCGCCGGGCGGCGCCTATGCCTACAGGATCGGCGCCGACATGAGCCGCGGCTTCGCCCTGGTCGCCTGGCCGGCGCGCTACGGCGACAGCGGGGTGATGAGTTTCATGATCAGCCACGACGGCCTGGTGTTCGAGAAGGACATGGGGCCGGACGGCGCCAAGCTCGCCCTGGCGATGCCGCGCTTCGATCCCGACAGCAGCTGGCACGAGGTGAAGGAGGCGGAGCTGGCGCAGCCTTGAGCGCGCTGTCCCGCGGTCGGCCCCAGGGGCGGTAGACTGCCTGTCTCCGCCTCGCGAGCCGCAGCATGTCCGACCACGACCACGACCACGGCGGGATTTCCCGCGCCGACTACCACCGCGCCCACCAGTCCCGCGCGCGGGCCGAGGCCGAGCGCCTGCTGGCGGCGCGCGAGCAGCTGGGCGCGCGCTGGCTGGGCTGGGTAGCCGGGGAGCTGTATGCGCTGAGCCCGCCGCACTACGCCGGCATGGTGCGCCGCGAGCTGCAGCGCCTGCAGGAGGGCGACGCCTAGTCGCCGCCGCCCTCGCAGAGGTCGCGCAGCAGGCGCGCATCGAGCAGGGCGTGGTGGGGGATGTCCTCGCCGGGCAGCGCGGCCAGCGGATCGTCGACCTGCCGGCAGCCCAGCACGTTGCCCGGCAGGCCCGGCGCGCCGAGCAGGTCGAGCAGCAGCGGCCAGTCCCAGGCCAGCGCGTCGCCGACCACCTCCACCGCGCCCAGGCCGGCGAGGAAGGCGTGCAGCGCCGCGCAGGCTTCGGTGCGCGGGCGGCCGTGCGTGGCGAGGTCGAGCTGCGGCAGGACGACCTCGACGACGAAGTCCGAACAGTCGGCTTGCTCCCAGCCGTCGCTGAGTTCGACGTAGAACTCGGCGCCGTCGGCCGCCACCAGGGCCAGGGAGATCAGCCGCCGCTCGGCGCTGAGCTGGGTGAACTCGGTGTCGATGTACAGCGTGCGCATGGTTGCCTCGTTCGTCCGTGTCTCGGGCTGGCAAGTCTGGACCGCTGCGGCGCCGCTCGCCAGCGCCTCAGCGCAGCAGTTCCTCCACCAGCAGCCACAGTGCGGTGGCGGCCAGCAGGCCGGCCATGCTCAGGTTGAACAGGCGCAGCGCCCAGTCCTGCTGCAGCCAGTGGCGCAGGCGTTCGCCGCCCCAGGCCCACACCGCGATGCACGGCAGGTTGACCATGAGCGCCAGCAGCGCCATGGCCGCGGCGGCCGGCAGCTGGCCGCCCTGCGGCAGGAACAGCACGCAGGCGTTGAGCACCATGATCCACGCCTTGGGGTTGACCCACTGGAACAGCGCGGCGGCGACGAAGCCCATCGGCCGCGCCGTCTCGCGGCGGCCCGGGGCGCCGGCGCGCGCCAACTTGAGCGACAGCCACAGCAGGTAGGCGCAGCCGGCCACCGCCAGCGCCGGGCGCACCTCGCCGAGCCAGCCGGAGACCTGGGCGAACAGCGCGGCGCACAGCAGCAGCTGCAGCGAGCAGCCGAAGGCGATGCCGAGCATGTGCGGCAGGGTGCGGCGGAAGCCGAAGTTCACCCCGGAGGCGGTGAGCATGATGTTGTTGGGGCCGGGGGTGATCGACATCACTCCCATGTAGCTGGCCAGGGCGAGGGCTTCGAGCATGGCGGGCTCCTGCGGTTGATCCATGGCAGTCCATGCTAGGCACTGGCGGCGGATGGTGACAGACTCACGAAATCGCTTTTGTCATGGTGACAGAGTGGCCGTCAGGGCAACTGTCACCATGCCTCGCCCACTCCGCTGTCACCGGTGATCCGCCATGAACGCACCTGCGTCCGCACCCGTCCGCTACCGCCTGCTCGCCGACCAGCTGGCCGAGGCCATCGACCGCGGCAGCCTGCCGGCCGGCGCCCGCCTGCCGTCGGTGCGCGCCTGCGCGGCGCAGCACGAGCTGAGCCTCAACACCGTCACCGCCGCCTACCGGCTGCTCGAGGACCGCGGCCTGATCGAGGCGCGCCCGCAGTCGGGCTACTACGTGCGCAGCAGCCTGCCGCCGCTGCAGCGGCCGCTGCGCGAGCAGCCGGCCGGGGTGCGCAAGGCCGGCGAGATCGAGGACCTGATGGTGGTGGTGCTGCAGTGCCAGCAGCGCGCCGACCACGTCGACCTGGCGCTGGCCTGCCCGCGCGGCGAGGCCTTCTATCCCGGCGCCAAGCTGGCGCGGCTGACCGCCGGCCTGCTGCGCCGCCAGCCGCAGCTGGTGGCGCGCTACGCGCTGCCGCCCGGCTCGCTGCGCCTGCGCGAGCAGATCGCCCGCCGCGCCGCGTTGCTCGGCATGACCCTGGCCGCCGACGACATCGTGCTCACCCACGGCGCCATGGAGGCGCTGCAGCTGGCGCTGCGCGCGGTGACCCGCGCCGGCGACACGGTGGGCATCGAGTCGCCGAGCTACTTCAACCTCTACCCGCTGCTGGCCAGCCTCGGCCTCAAGGTGCTGGAGATTCCCACCCATCCGCAGCACGGCCTGGCGCTGGACGCCCTCGAGCTGCTGCTGGAGGAGAAGCGCCTGGCGGCGATCATCGCCATGCCCACGGTGCACAACCCGCTGGGCTGCAGCATGCCGCTGGCCGCCAGGCAGCGCCTGGCCGAGCTGGCCAACCGTCACCGGGTGCCGCTGATCGAGGATGCCCTGTACGCCGAACTGCAGTTCGCCGAGCCGCTGCAGCCGACGGTCAAGGCCTTCGACCGCGACGGCTGGGTGATGACCTGCGCCAGCTACACCAAGACCCTGGCGCCGGACTACCGCATCGGCTGGCTGGAGGCGGGGCGCTTCCGCGACGCGGTGCGCCAGCTGAAGTTCAGCTCCAGCGTCGCCGAGTCGGTGCTGCTGGCCGAGACGGTCGGCCTGTTCCTCGAGAACGGCGGCTACGACCACCATCTGCGCGTCCTGCGCCGGCGCTATGCGGCGCAGGTGGATGCGGTGCGCGGGATCGTCGCCCGCCACTTCCCGGCCGGCACCCGCGCCACCCAGCCGGTCGGCGGCTTCCTGCTGTGGCTGGAGCTGCCGGAGACGGTGGACAGCCTGCAGCTGTTCCACGCCGCGCTGGCCGAGCGCATCGTCATCATCCCCGGCCAGCTGTACTCCAACGGCGCGCGCTTCCGTCACTGCCTGCGCCTGTCCTGCTGCCAGGAGCTGGACGAGCGGGTCACCGGCGCGCTGCGCCGCCTCGGCGAGCTGGCCACGGCGCTGGCCGCCGGAGCGTCCGCGCCCTGAGGTTCGGATGCTCCGGCCGCTGCGCGCAGGCTCAGAGGCTGCCCTCGATGTCGCTGCACACGCTGCTCATGCGCAGGTATTCGAGGGTCTGCAACTGGCCGGCGGAGTCCTCGTAGGTCATCCGCGCCGGCACCACGCGACAGGTGCCGTACAGTTCGTAGGGTTCGACGATCTCCACCACCCGGGCGATGTCCAGGCGCATGCCGTAGACATAGGGTTCGGCCGGCGGTTCGGCCGCCAGCGCCAGGCTCGAGCAGGCCAGCAGGGGCAGCAGGCAATGTTTGATGTTCATGGGTACCTCAGCGATTCCGACAGGACATTTCCCTACTCGGGCGAGCCGACGGTTCCGTGCGGCCTACAGCGTCACGCCACGGACAAATTCTAGCCAGCTTCCGGGCGCGTAAAGGCCGCGGGGGCTGCCCGCGGCCAATCGTTAGGAAGTAGCGGCGCGGGCGCTGATCGCCGGCGCTTCTGTGCGTCCGGCGCCCGGCGCCGCGGCTAGCCCTGGGCCGGCGGGCGCGAGCGCGCGGCCCTGGGGGCACCGTCGGGGGTGCCGAAGC
>NZ_SSTC01000163.1 GCF_004801855.1 Pseudomonas sp. A-1
CGGCTCGGCGGGCGCTGCCGGGGACTTCTCCGGCGCTTCGGCAGGCGCAGGCTCGACGGGTGGCGGGGCAGTCACGGGCGGCGCCGGCAGCGGCGCCGCGCTTTCCTCCCGCACCGCCTCGCGAGGCGCCTCCGGCGCTGCCGGCTTGTCGCCATCGCAGGCCGCCAGCCCCGCCAGCAGCACACAGAAGAACACGCGCACGACGCTCATCGCAGGCCTCATGGGAAGATATGCCGGCACCGCGAACGCCGGCTCGGGCTGAACGCCATTCTCGCCAGTTCCGACCACGCGCACTACTCGCGCGGCGGAGCCAGGCGCCCCTGCTCGTCGGAAAACACGATCTCCACCCGACGGTTCTGCGCCCGACCGCGGGACGAGGCATTGGCCGCCACCGGGAAGGCGCCGCCATAGCCCTGCACCTGGATGCGTTCGGCAGCGATGCCGAGGTCGACCAGCACGTCCGCCACCGCCTGCGCGCGCGCGCGGGACAGGGCCAGATTCTCGGCGGGCTGACCGCGGCTGTCGGTATAGCCCTCGATGCGCACCGTGCGCTGCGGGTTGAGCTGGAGGAACTGGAACAGCTTGAGCACCGTACGGTTGGCCGACGCCTTCAGCTCGGCGCGACCGGCATCGAACAGCACGTCGCCGAGCGACATCACCAGACCGCGCTCGGTCTCGGTGGTCGCCAGGCTGAGCATCTGCTCCTCCAGCCAGCGGCTCTGCTGCTGCACGCCGAGCAGGCGCGCCTCGCGCAGGGCCAGCTGCAGGCGCTCGCGCTCCAGCTGCAGGCGGGCCAGCTGCTCCTGCTCGGCGGCGAGGGCGCCGTGCTCGCGAGCGATGGCGCTGTAGCGCTCGCTCAGGTAAGCGTAGTGGGCGACGTCCTCCGTACTGCCCCAGTAGTCGGCCAGGCGCGTGGCGCGCTCCAGCGAGTCGCCGGCGCGCATCACGTCCTTGGGTGCGCTGGCCACCACGACCGAGTCGGTGGCCACCTGCCGGTAGCTGCTGCGCGCCTGCTCAAGCGCCTGCGGCGGGAGCTGGGCGGTGCCGCAACCAGCCAGCAGGGCCAGCGCGGCGCAGCCCAGCGAGATCCGGAAGCCGCGCATCATGGCTGCTCCCCCAGCTGGGTACGCAGGCGGCGCAGCTCGTTGCGCAGCTCGGCGACCTGGGCGCGACTCTTGGCCGTCAGGGTCTGCGCCTCGGCGAGGCGGGCATCCAGCTCGGCGCGCTCGGCGAGCATGCGCGCCTGCCGGAACTCCTGTCGTTCGACCGCCTGGCGCGCAGCTGCCAGGCCCTCCTCGGCCTGGCGCAATTCCGCCTGCTCGGCGCCGGTACCGACCGCGCGGGCCTGCGCCAGCGCCTGCTCGGTAACCTGCAGCTGCGCCTCGGGCACCGGATCGCTGGCGCAGCCGGCCAGCAGCGAGAGTGCCAGCGCGGCACACATGCGTGAAATCATCGATAGAACGTCCTGCATCAGGGGGTAGCCGGCCGGCGCGCCTGGTTCTTCCAGCGCTCCATATTGCGCTGCAACAGGGCCTGCGGCAGGCCGGCACTGCGAAATTCGGTCATTTTCCTGGCCAGCTGCCCACGCAGCCAGGGATCGTTGCACGCCGAGTTGTGCGATATCGCCAGGTACAGCGGCTCGCTGGCCAGCACCGGCTCCAGAGGCAGCAGCTCGCCGCCCAGCCCCTCGCGCTCGACCAGCGCACGCCCGGCCTGCCCTTCGAGCAGCAGGTAGTCGACCCGGCCCTGCTGCAGCTGCTGCAGGGCTTCGACCGCCTTGCCGGTGCGCCGGGCCTTGAACTGCTCGTCCGCCTGGCGCGCCAGCGCGACGGGGAAGTTGCCGGCATCCACCGCCAGGCCGCGATGGCTGGCCAGATCGGCGTAGCGCGTGAACAGCGGCGCCCTGTCGCGCTGGGTCCAGACCTGCACCGGCACGTCCAGATAGGCCGGATGGACGAAGTCGAACTGCTCGAGGCGCTCCGGAGTCAGGTAGCTGCCCACCAGCAGATCGACACGCCCGTTCAGGGCATCCGCCTCGGCTGCGGCGGCCTTGCCGCCGTACAGCAGCTCGACGGTCACGCCCAGTTCGCTGCCCAGCGCCTTGAGCAGGTCGGCGCCGGCGCCGATCAGTTGCTGCGGGTTCTGCGGATCGCGCCACAGGTAGGGCGCCTGGTCGGGGTTGCCGGTGGCGATCAGCCGCTCGCACTTGCCGGCGGCCTGGACCTGGCTCGAACCGGCCAGGACCAGCAGCGCCAGGGCAAGGCGCGACAGGGTGGAACGGATGGGCATGGAAAACCTCGCAAGTCTGTACCGGCGCCCAGTGTAGGGCAGAGCCGGCCGCGACCGACAGACGGAAAGCCGGGCGATACAAAAAACCCGCTCCGGGGAGCGGGTTCTTTCGGGCGGTCAGGCGCTTACAGGGCCTTTTCCAGCTCGGGGACGATCTCGAACAGGTCGCCCACCAGGCCGTAGTCGGCGACCTGGAAGATCGGCGCCTCCTCGTCCTTGTTGATCGCCACGATCACCTTGGAATCCTTCATGCCGGCCAGGTGCTGGATGGCGCCGCTGATGCCGACAGCGATGTACAGCTGCGGCGCGACGATCTTGCCGGTCTGGCCGACCTGCAGGTCGTTGGGCACGAAGCCGGCGTCGACGGCGGCGCGCGAGGCACCGACGGCGGCGCCGAGCTTGTCGGCCAGCTTGTAGAGCAGTTGGAAGTTGTCGCCGTTCTGCATGCCGCGGCCGCCGGAGATCACCACCTTGGCGGCGGTCAGCTCGGGACGCTCGGACTTGGCCAGCTCCTCGCCGACGAAGGCGGAAATGCCGGCATCGCTGCCGCCAGCCAGCGCCTCGATGGCGGCATTGCCGCCCTCGGCCGCCACGGCGTCGAAGCCGGTGCCGCGCACGGTGATGACCTTGACCGGCGCGCTCGACTGCACGGTGGCGATGGCGTTGCCGGCGTAGATCGGGCGCTTGAAGGTGTCGGCGCTCTCGACCTTGATGATCTCGGATATCTGATCGACGTCCAGCAGCGCGGCGACGCGCGGCAGCACGTTCTTGCCGGTGGTGGTAGCGGCGGCCAGCACGTGGCTGTAACCCTTGCCCAGCTCGGCGATCAGCGGCGCGACGTTCTCCGGCAGCTGGTGGGCGAAGGCGGCGCTGTCGGCGACCAGCACCTTGGCGACGCCGGCGACCTTGGCGGCAGCCTCGGCGACCGCGGCGCAACCCTGGCCGGCGACCAGCACGTGGACGTCGCCACCGATCTGGGCGGCGGCGGCCACGGTATTCAGGGTGGCCGGGGCCAGGGCGGCGTTGTTGTGTTCGGCAATGACGAGAATGGCCATCAGATCACCTTCGCTTCGTTCTTCAGTTTCTCGACCAGTTCGGCCACCGACTTGACCTTGATGCCGGCGCTGCGCGCGGCCGGCGCCTCGACCTTGAGGATCTTCACGGTCGAGGCGGTGGACACGCCGAGGGCGTCCGGAGTGACGGTCTCCAGCGGCTTCTTCTTGGCCTTCATGATGTTCGGCAGGGAAGCGTAGCGCGGCTCGTTGAGACGCAGGTCGGTGGTGACGATGGCCGGCAGCTTGAGGGCGACGGTCTGCAGGCCGCCGTCGATCTCGCGGGTGACGTTGACTTGGTCGCCATTCACTTCCACCTTGGAGGCGAAGGTGCCCTGGGCGAAGCCGGTCAGCGCGGCGAGCATCTGGCCGGTCTGGTTGTTGTCGCTGTCGATGGCCTGCTTGCCGAGGATGACCAGTTGCGGCTGCTCCTTGTCGACCACGGCCTTGAGCAGCTTGGCCACGGCCAGGGAGTTCAGCTCGTCGGCGGACTCGACCAGGATGGCGCGGTCCACGCCGAGGGCCAGGGCGGTACGCAGCTGTTCCTGGGCGGCGGCCGGCCCCACGGAGACGGCGACGATTTCGCTGGCGACACCCTTTTCCTTCAGGCGCACCGCCTCTTCCACGGCGATCTCGCAGAACGGGTTCATCGACATCTTGACGTTGGCGAGGTCGACGCCGGAGTTGTCCGCCTTGACGCGGACCTTGACGTTGTAATCGACCACTCGCTTGACAGCTACCAGAATCTTCATGGATTCCTCGTGTTCTCCGGTGAGTTGATATGGCGACGTCTGGGCTGCCGCCAGGCCGGGCTGCCCGCCGGATCGAACCGACTCTCAGCTGTACCGCGACCGACATAAACGCCGTATCTTGACGATATCACCCAGACCGGTCAATACGACAAAACTTCCACAGCACCGGCGCAGCCCTTTAAAATGGGCCCTTTCAGCCCACATGCAACAAAAGCTTGTACCGGCATTGCCGTCCGGCGTAAATATATTGCGCTGCACAAAAACCGCCTTGCGGATTCCAACAAGCAGATTGCCAGCCTTGAGTTAGGAGATAGAGAGAGTGGAACGCGAATACATGGAATTCGACGTTGTCATCGTCGGAGCGGGCCCTGCCGGCCTGTCCGCCGCCTGCCGCCTGAAGCAGAAGGCCGCCGAAGCCGGCCAGGAGCTCAGCGTCTGCGTGGTGGAGAAAGGCTCCGA
>NZ_SSTC01000164.1 GCF_004801855.1 Pseudomonas sp. A-1
TTCGGCCCGGTGGTCGGCGTGACCACCTTCAAGGACGAGGCCGAGGCGCTGGCGATCGCCAACGACACCGAGTTCGGCCTGGGCGCCGGCGTGTGGACCCGCGACATCAACCGCGCCTACCGCATGGGCCGCGGCATCAAGGCCGGCCGCGTGTGGACCAACTGCTACCACCTGTACCCGGCGCACGCCGCCTTCGGTGGCTACAAGAAGTCCGGCGTGGGCCGCGAGACCCACAAGATGATGCTCGACCACTACCAGCAGACCAAGAACCTGCTGGTCAGCTACGACATCAAGCCGCTGGGCTTCTTCTGAGTACTGCCGGAGGGCGGGACGGCAGCCCCGCCCTCCGGTCTGCGGGGTTCTCCACGGGCGCGTTGCCCCGACGCGCCATCCCTTGCTGTGTTGCTTGTCGATGCGCTCCCCGGGCGCGGTTGCCAAGGGGTTTCCCATGGCTCCAGGCAACCTTTCATCGAGCGCGGCTTCGGCCGCGTTTTTTTATGCCCGCCGGTCGGTCCGCCGGCAGGACTACCAAGGATCGCCGAAACTCCTTCCAAAGTACCATTTGGCGCGCCTGCAGAAGGGCGCATAACTGTCTTGCCGGAATTCACCGGTTTCGACAACAAGAGGACTGCGCCATGTGGACCAAGCCCGCCTTCACCGATCTGCGTATTGGCTTCGAAGTGACCATGTACTTCGCCAACCGTTGATCCACACAGCCCCGGCCCGTCCGGGGCTTCCCGTCCGGGGACTCCCCCATGCATATCCGCATTCTCGGTTCCGCCGCCGGCGGCGGCTTTCCCCAGTGGAACTGCAACTGCCGCAACTGCCGCGGCCTGCGCGAAGGCACCCTGAGCGCCACGCCGCGCACCCAGTCTTCCATCGCCCTGTCCGATGACGGGGTCAACTGGATCGTCTGCAACGCCTCGCCCGACATCCGCGCGCAGATCGAATCCTTCCCGGCCCTGCAGCCGGCGCGCGCGGTGCGCGACACCGCGATCCGCGCGCTGATCCTGCTGGACAGCCAGATCGACCACACCACCGGCCTGCTCACCCTGCGCGAGGGCTGCCCGCACGAGGTGTGGTGCAGCGAGATGGTCCACCAGGACCTGACCAGCGGTTTCCCGCTGTTCAACATGCTCAGCCACTGGCACGGCGGCCTGAGCTGGCGGCGCATCGAGCTGGACCGCGGCTTCACCGTCGAGGCCTGCCCGGCGCTGCGCTTCACGCCGATCCCGCTGCGCAGCGCGGCGCCGCCCTATTCGCCGCACCGCAACGACCCGCATCCGGGCGACAACCTCGGCCTCTTGGTCGAGGACACCCGCACCGGCGGCAAGCTGTTCTACGCCCCCGGCCTCGGCCAGGTGGACGGTGCGCTGCTGGAGTGGATGGACCGCGCCGACTGCCTGCTGGTCGACGGCACCCTGTGGCGTGACGACGAGATGATCCACGCCGGCTGCGGCACCAAGCTGGGCAGCGAGATGGGCCACCTGCCGCAGAGCGGCGCCGGCGGCATGCTCGAGGTGCTCGAGCGCCTGCCGCGTCAGCGCAAGGTGCTCATCCACATCAACAACACCAACCCGATCCTCGACGAGGAGTCGCCCGAGCGCGCCGAGCTGAAGGCGCGCGGCGTCGAGGTCGCCTGGGACGGCATGCAGATCGCGTTGTAAGCCACGGCTGATGGTGCGCATGGCGCACCCTACGCCAGCCGTACCGCCCAGTAGGGTGCGCCATGCGCACCGCACGCCAAGAACAACAACGAGCCGCGCCAGCAGGCGTGGCCACCCGAGGAGCCGTGATGACCCAGACTGCCATGAGCCCCGCCGAATTCGAGCAGGCGCTGCGCGCCAAGGGCGCCTACTACCACATCCACCACCCGTTCCACGTCGCCATGTACGAGGGCCGCGCCACGCGCGAGCAGATCCAGGGCTGGGTGGCCAACCGCTTCTACTACCAGGTGTGCATCCCGGTGAAGGACGCGGCGATCATGGCCAACTGCCCGGACCGCGACACCCGCCGCGAGTGGATCCAGCGCATCGTCGACCACGACGGCGCGCCGGGCGAGGAGGGCGGCATCGAGGCCTGGCTGCGCCTCGGCGAGGCGGTCGGCCTGGATCGCGCGCAACTGCTGTCCCAGGAACTGGTGCTGCCCGGGGTGCGCTTCGCGGTGGACGCCTACGTCAACTTCGCCCGCCGCGCGTCCTGGCAGGAAGCGGCCAGCAGCTCGCTGACCGAGCTGTTCGCCCCGCACATCCACCAGTCGCGCCTGGACGCCTGGCCGGCGCACTACCCGTGGATCGACCCGACCGGCTACGACTACTTCCGCAAGCGCCTCAAGGAAGCGCGCCGCGACGTCGAGCACGGCCTGCGCATCACCCTGGCGCACTACACCACCTGGCAGGCCCAGCAGCGCATGCTGGAGATCCTGCAGTTCAAGCTCGACGTGCTGTGGAGCATGCTCGACGCCATGAGCATGGCCTACGAGCTGGAGCGCCCGCCGTACCACACGGTGACCGCCGAGCGGGTCTGGCACCGGGGGATCGCGCTGTGAGCCGCAAGCCCCTGGTACGCACGGCGCCCCCAGCGGACGACGCGCTTCGCGTAGGGCGCGCTGTGCGCACCATCACCACTCCGCTGTTTCCGGTGCGCATGGCGCACCCTACGGAGGTTCGCCCATGAGCGACGACATCCAGCTCAAGATTCCGGCGCTGCGCCGCGGCTTCCGCTTCCAGTGGGAGCCGGCGCAGGGCTGCCACGTGCTGCTCTATCCCGAGGGCATGATCAAGCTCAACGACAGCGCCGGGGCGATCCTCGCCGAGGTCGACGGCGTGCGCAGCGTCGCTGCCATCATCGATGACCTCTGCGCGCGCTTCCCGGAGGTGCCGGGCATCGACGAGGACATCCTGGCATTCCTGGAGGTGGCCCGTGAACGGTTCTGGATCGAGCTTCGCTAAGCCGGGGCACGTGCCCGGCCCGCCGCTGTGGCTGCTGGCCGAGCTGACCTACCGCTGCCCGCTGCAGTGCCCGTACTGCTCCAACCCGCTGGACTTCGCCCAGCACAAGGAGGAGCTGAGCACCGAGCAGTGGATCGAGGTGTTCCGCCAGGCCAGAGAGCTGGGCGCCGCCCAGCTCGGCTTCTCCGGCGGCGAGCCGCTGGTGCGCCAGGATCTCGCCGAGCTGATTCGTGCCGCGCGCGAACTGGGCTACTACACCAACCTGATCACCTCGGGGATCGGCCTGACCGAGGCGCGCATCGCCGAGTTCGCCGAGGCCGGCCTCGACCATATCCAGATCAGCTTCCAGGCCGCCGACGAGGAGGTGAACAACCTGCTGGCCGGCTCGCAGAAGGCCTTCGCCCACAAGCTGGAGATGGCCCGCGCGGTGAAGAAGCACGGCTACCCGATGGTGCTCAACTTCGTCACCCACCGGCACAACATCGACAACATCGAGCGGATCATCGAGCTGTGCATCGAGCTGGAGGCCGACTTCGTCGAGCTGGCCACCTGCCAGTTCTACGGCTGGGCCGAGCTCAACCGCGCCGGGCTGTTGCCGACCCGCGCCCAGCTGGAGCGCGCCGAGCGCATCACCAACGAGTGGCGCGACAGGCTGGCGGCGCAGGGCCACCCGTGCAAGCTGATCTTCGTCACCCCCGACTACTACGAGGAGCGCCCCAAGGCGTGCATGAACGGCTGGGGCAGCCTGTTCCTCGACATCACCCCGGACGGCACCGCGCTGCCCTGCCACAGCGCGCGGATGCTGCCGGTGCAGTTCCCCAAGGTCACCGAGCACAGCCTCAAGCACATCTGGTACGACTCCTTCGGCTTCAACCGCTACCGCGGCGACGACTGGATGCCCGAGCCGTGCCGCTCCTGCGACGAGAAGGACCGCGACTTCGGCGGCTGCCGCTGCCAGGCGTTCCTGCTCACCGGCGACGCCGACAACGCCGACCCGGTGTGCAGCAAGTCGGCGCACCACGGCATGATCCTCGACGCCCGCCGCGAGGCGGAGGAAGCGCCCTGGAGCCTGGAACAACTGACCCACCGCAACGTGCATGCCTCGCAGATCATCTGCAAGGGCTGAGGGCGGGCAGATGAGCCGTGCCAGGGGGCTGATCGTTCCCACGCTCCCGCGTGGGAACGCCGCCGTCGCCGCTCCGGCGGCCGGGGGGCAGCCGACTCCCGCGGCGATGGCTGCCGAGCCGCTGCCCTGCGGCGCCTGGCCCAGCGCCTGGAGCGCCGAACGGGCCGCCGCG
>NZ_SSTC01000017.1 GCF_004801855.1 Pseudomonas sp. A-1
CATGTGAGAGTAGGTCATCGTCAAGCACCTACACAGAAACCCCGACCAGCCACGCTGGTCGGGGTTTCGTCCTTTCGCTCCGGAAACTGCGCGTAAGTGCGCCATGACACGGCAAAATGACTTGTATCGGCCGTATGCTTGGCGCGTAGTCAAATACCTCAACCTGCATACAGGGAGTACGAACTTGGCCGGAAGCAGTCTGCTGGCATTGATCGATGACATTGCCACCATCCTCGACGATGTTTCGGTGATGACCAAGGTGGCGGCGAAGAAGACCGCCGGGGTGCTTGGCGATGACCTGGCCTTGAACGCCCAGCAGGTCACCGGCGTTGCGGCAGAGCGAGAGTTGCCGGTGGTATGGGCGGTCGCCAAGGGTTCACTGCTCAACAAGCTGATCCTGGTTCCCGCGGCCTTGCTGATCAGCGCGCTTGCGCCCTGGGCGATCACGCCTCTGCTGATGCTGGGCGGCGCCTTCCTGTGTTTCGAGGGCTTCGAGAAACTGGCTCACAAGTTCCTGCACAGCAAGGCGGAGGAGGAAGCCAATCATGCCCGTCAGCTTGACGCGCTCAATGACCCGGCCATCGACATGGTGGCGTTCGAGCGGGACAAGATCAAAGGAGCAGTCCGTACGGACTTCATCCTTTCGGCCGAGATCATTGCCATCACGCTCGGGGCTGTCGCTGCGGCCAGCTTTCTGAAGCAGGTGCTGGTGCTGTCGCTGATTGCCGTCGTCATGACGGTAGGGGTCTATGGCCTGGTAGCGGGGATCGTCAAGCTGGATGACCTCGGCCTGCATCTGCGACAGCGGGAGTCGCGTCTGGCACAGCGCTTCGGTGGCGCCATCCTCGGCGCTGCCCCCTACCTGATGAAAGGGCTGTCCGTGGTGGGGACGGCCGCGATGTTCATGGTTGGCGGCGCCATCCTGACTCACGGCATATCCCCGGTTCATCATGCCATCGAGCAACTCGCTCAGGCGAGCGGTAGCCTCGCCGCAGTCGGCGCTGTCGCCGAGGCCCTGCTTCCCACACTGCTCGATGCCACCTTCGGCGTGCTGGTTGGCGCCCTGGTGGTCGTGCTGGTGACGCTGTGCAGCAAGCTGCGGGGCAAGCCAGGTCTGGTAGGGTAGCGTCTGGGCGGACTTTCAGGTTCCGGCTTCGAGCAGCTGGGTATAGATCTGCAGATCCGCTGCGGAAAAGCAGCAGAACACCACCGACTCGATGGTCGGCAATGTCGCGACCCTGGCCCGCACGGTGGCCACGGCGATGGCTGCGGCGGCGGCGCTGGGATAGCTGAAGATGCCGGTGCTGATGCTCGGGAAGGCCAGGCTGCGGGCGCCGGCCGCTGCGGCGACTTCGAGGGAGCGTCGATAGCAGGAGGCCAGTACCTGTGCTTCGCCCTGCTGGCCACCCTGCCAGATCGGGCCGACGGTGTGCACGACGAAGCGGGCTGGCAGCCGATAGCCGGCAGTCAGCTTCGCCTCGCCGCTGGCACAGCTGCCGAGCTGGCGACACGCCTCGACCAGTTCGGGGCCTGCCGCGCGCAGAATGGCTCCGGAAACGCCACCGCCGCCGAGGAGCGATGGATTGGCGGCATTGACGATGGCATCTATCGCCAGGCTGGTGATATCGGCCTGAAGGGCCAGCAGTCGGGCAGGCATGCTGCAGCAACCTCGCACTTCACAAGGGTGGCCTGCTCCTGAGGGTAGCCGCCGTTTCTGCCAGCTGCATCGTCAGGGCGTCGACTGCTCGCTGCGCTGTTGCTGCAGGTGCCACATCTGCGCGTACTGGCCGTTCATGGCGAGCAACTGCGTGTGGGTGCCGCGCTCGATGATGCGGCCGCTGTCCATCACCAGGATCTGGTCGGCATTCATCACGGTGGAAAGGCGGTGGGCGATGACCAGGGTAGTGCGCCCGATCTGGATGTGCTCAAGTTCCGCCTGGATGGCCCGCTCGGACTGCGAGTCCAGCGCGGAGGTGGCTTCGTCGAAGATCAGGATGGCCGGATTCTTCAGGATTGCTCGGGCGATCGCCACCCGCTGCTTTTCGCCGCCGGAGAGTTTCAGGCCGCGTTCGCCGACCTGGGTTGCGTAGCCGTCCGGAAGGTTCTCCACGAACTCGTGGATGTGTGCGGCACGAGCGGCGGCCTCCACTTCCTCGCGACTGGCTTCCGGGCGGCCGTAGAGGATGTTGTAGTAGATGCTGTCGTTGAACAGCACGGTGTCCTGCGGAACGATGGCGATGGCTGCGCGCAGGGAGGCCTGGGTCAGTTGGCGCAGATCTTGGTCGTCAATGGTTATCCGACCGCCGTCGACGTCATAGAAGCGGTACAGCAGACGTGCCAGGGTCGACTTGCCGCAACCGGAGTGGCCGACCACCGCCACAGTGCCGCCGGCGGGGATCTCGAAGGCGATGTCCTGGAGGATCTGCCGGCGCGGGTCGTAGCCGAAGCGCACATCCTCGAAGCGCACCTGGGGCTGGCGGGTGACTAGCGCTCTGGCATCGGGCGCATCCTGCACGTCCTGGCGCTCATCGAGCAGGCCGAACAGGCGCTCCATGTTGGTCAGCGCCTGCTTGACCTCGCGATACATCATGCCGAGCAGGAACAGGGGGGCGGAGAGCTGCAGTAGATAGGCGTTGACCAGCACCAGGTCACCGACCGTCATGCTGCCGTCGACGACCCCGGCGGCAGCCAGCCACATCATCGCGGTGACTCCGGCCGACACCACCACCGCCTGGCCGAGGTTGAGCACGGCCAGGCTGACCGTCGCCTTGACCTTGGCATCCTCCAGATGCCGCAGGTTCTCGTCGTAGCGAATCGCCTCGTGCTCCTCGTTGTTGAAGTACTTGACGGTCTCGTAGTTGAGCAGGGAGTCCACCGCCCGCTCGTTGGAACGGGTGTCGGCCTCCACCGAGGCGCGGTAGTAACGGGTGCGCCATTCGGTGACGGCGAAGGTCCATGCCCCGTAGGTCAGCAGGGTGGCGAGGGTTACGGCCGCAAAGCGCCAGTCGTAGGCCCAGACCAGCACGGCAGTGACCAGCAACACTTCCAGCAGGATCGGGATGATCGAGTACAGCGTCCAGTCGAGCAGATCGGCTATGGCACTGCCGCCCCGTTCGACATCCCGCGCCACGCCGCCGGTGCGCCGCCCGAGGTGGAATTTCAGACTGAGCCCGTGCAGGTGGCGGAACACCCGGAGCGTGACCTGGCGCGAGGTGCGCGCCATGACCCGGGCGAACACCACCTGGCGCAGTTCGGTGAACAGGGTGACTCCGATGCGTGCCGCGCCGTAGGCCAGCAGGAGTCCGACCGGCAACAGCAGCAGACTGGGTTCGACATTGAGGTCGTCGACAATCTGCTTGAGAAGAATGGGAACCAGCAGGTTGAGCAGTTTGGCGGCCACCACCAGGCCCAGTGCCAACGAGATGCGCCCCAGGTAGGGACGCAGGTAGGGCAGCAGGTCGGCGATCACGGCGAACTCGCCGCGTACCCGCGGGGAGCGACTCAGCGGAGAGATGCTGGCGTGTTCTGGGGGATTGCTGGGTGTCATCGTCACCGGATCCTTGGGCGGGGCGCGCGCCGCGCGAGGGTGGCGCAGTCGGCCGATTGATAGGGCGACCATGCTGGGCCGCTCGTGGCTTCCGTGCAATGGGCGAACTGCCGGCGCACGGTGGACGGGGTTCTCGTCCCGGATGATGATCATGTGCGTATCTGCGAGGGTTCCGGGCGTGACGGAGCACGCGCTGGGGTCTCTTAACCTATTCTGCGGAGGAACCCTGTCGCTTGGCGATAGTCCTACTGCGGATCTAGAAGAAGGAGCGTTTCATGTACAAGCGAGCATTCTCTCGCCGGCTGGCTAGCGTGCTGGTGGCATCCCAGTTGCTGGTGGTGGCTCAGGTACCGCTGGCGCAGGCGGCAATGGTCGGTACCGGCGAGGTCCTGCAGGCTCAGCAACAGCAGGTCGATCGCCAGCAGCTGCTGGCCATGCTGGATGACAGGGGGGTGCGAGACAAGCTGGCCTCCCTCGGCGTCGAGCGGGAGCAGGTCGAGCAGCGCATCCAGAGCCTGACCAATGCCGAGCTGGCGCAGTTCAACCAGCAGCTCAGCGAGGCACCGGCCGGCGGCATCATCGGCATCATCGTGCTGTTTCTGGTGATCTTCATCATCACTGACCTGCTCTGCGCCACCGACCTCTTCACCTTCGTCAAATGCATCAATCGCTGAGATTGCTGGGGGCGGGACTGCTGCTGTTGCTCGCCGGCTGCGCGACGGCGCCGAGGCTGTCGCCGCAGGTCGAGCGGTTGCCGGAGCGAGTCGAACTGAGCGAGGTGCCGTTCTTCCCTCAGGCGCAGTACCAGTGCGGCCCGGCGGCTCTGGCCACCATGCTCAACCAGCGTGGAGTGACCACCACCCCAGGGCTGCTCAAGGACCGCGTGTTCCTGCCTGGTCGCCAGGGCAGCCTGCAGGTCGAGCTGGTGGCGGCGGCGCGCGACCACGACCTGCTGGTCTATCCCCTGGCGCCTCGCCTGGACGCCCTGCTGGCCGAGGTCGCGGCTGGCAATCCGGTCCTGGTATTGCAGAACCTGGCCTTCGACTGGTACCCGCGCTGGCATTTTGCCGTACTGGTCGGCTTCGATCGCAAGGCGCAGCAGCTGATTCTGCGTTCCGGCACCACGCGGCGCTGGGTGACTGACTTCGCCAGCTTCGACGCCACCTGGGCGCGTGGCGGGCGCTGGGCGGTGCTGACGCTACCACCCGACCGGCTGCCGGCGCAGGCCGAACTGACGCCCTGGCTGCAGGCTGCGGCCGATCTGGAGCAGACGGGGCATGCCCAGGCGGCGCAGCGTGCCTACCAGGTGGCGGCACGACAATGGCCCGATGAGGGAGTGAGCTGGTTTGCCCTGGGCAATTCCCGATACGCAGCAGGCGATCTCAAGGGGGCGCAGGCTGCCTTGCACAAGGCGACCACTGCAGCTCCCCGTTGGGCGCCGGCGTGGGGCAACCTTGCCCACGTGCTGGCCGAACAGGGTTGTGCGCAGCAGGCGCAGCGGGCGCGGCAGTGCGCCCGGCAACTGGCTCCGCAGGACAAGCGTTTTGCCGAGGCGTTGCCTGCGGCCAAGGGGGCGGGTGTCTGCCCGACTCTGGAGGGCTGTCCCCGCTAGGCGGTAGTCATGAACGACAACGGCCCTCCCGGGGCCGTTGTCGCTTTCCGGTCATACGCCGAACCGATCGCGCAGCTGGTAGTACCAGGCGCCCATGGCGGTGAAGGGCACGCGAAACAGCCGCCCACCGGGGAACGGGTAGTGGCGCAGGCCGGCAAAGGCGTCGAAGCGCGCGGCCTGGCCGTGCAGGGCCTCGGCGAGCACCTTGCCGGCCAGGTGGGTGTAGGTCACGCCGTGGCCGCTGCAGCCCTGCGAATAGTAGATGTTGTCTCCCAGGCGTCCTACCTGCGGCAGGCGCGACAGGGTCAGCAGGAAATTGCCGGTCCAGGCGAAGTCGATCCTGACGTCCTTCAATTGCGGGAAGGTCCTGAGCATCTTCGGGCGGATGATGGACTGGATGTCGGCCGGATCGCGGGCGCCGTAGACCACGCCGCCGCCGTAGATCAGCCGATGATCGGCGGAAAGGCGGTAGTAGTCGAGCAGGTAGTTGCAGTCCTCGACGCAGTAGTCCTGCGGCAGCAGGGCGCGTGCGCGCTCCTCGCCCAGCGGTTCGGTGGCGATCACCTGGCTGCCGCAGGGCATCGACTTGGCCGCCAGCTCCGGCAGCAGGTTGCCCAGATAGGCGTTGCCGGCGACCACCAGGAACTTCGCCCGCACGCGTCCCTCTGCCGTATGGGCGACCGGGCTGCTGCCGCGCTCGATGCGCAGCACCGGCGACTGTTCGTGGATGACGCCGCCCAGCGACTCCACGGCCGCGGCCTCGCCGAGGGCCAGATTGAGCGGATGGATATGGCCGCCGCTGCGGTCGAGCAGGCCGCCGACATAGCTGTCGGTGGCCACCGCCTGGCGGATCTCCTGGCGGCCCAGCAGCTCGAGCTGGGTATGGCCGTAGCGCTCCCACAGCTTCTTCTGGGTTTCCAGGTGGTGCATCTGCCTGGCGGTGAAGGCGGCGAACACACCGCCGTCCTTGAGGTCGCACTGGATGCCATAGCGCTGGATGCGCTCGCGGATGATCCGTCCGCCCTCGAAGGCCATCTCGCCGAGCAAGCGTGCGGCAGGGGCATTGGTGCTGTGCTCGATGACATCGATGTCGCGGCTGTAGCTGTTGACGATCTGGCCGCCATTGCGTCCGGAGGCGCCGAAGCCGACCCTGGCTGCCTCCAGCACGATGACGCGAAAGCCATGCTCGAGCAGGGACAGCGCGGTGGACAGCCCCGTGTAGCCGGCACCGATGATGCACACGTCGGTCTCCTGCTCGCCCTGCAGCGCCGGACGTTCCGGAGCCGGGTGGGCGGAAAAGGCGTAATAGGACTGTGGGTAGGAGGTGTGCGTCATCTTGAGCCTCTGTCGAATATCCTTTACGAGCGTTTCGATCCTACGCCGGATTGGCCGTGGCGACCACCGGGGGGCAGCACGGCCTGAAATTGCCCGGAGAACCAAAAGATGGAGTTTTTTCAGTGGCTTAGCGAAAAAAGTGTTGACGGGGTTGGGGATGCTCCGTAGTATTCGCGCCACTGCAGGCGCATAGCTCAGTTGGTTAGAGCACCACCTTGACATGGTGGGGGTCGTTGGTTCGAGTCCAATTGCGCCTACCAAATTGCAGGCACATAGCTCAGTTGGTTAGAGCACCACCTTGACATGGTGGGGGTCGTTGGTTCGAGTCCAATTGTGCCTACCAAATTACAGAAAAGCCGGTCATTTTGACCGGCTTTTCTGTTTTCTGCGTCTTGGAATTGCTGCGTGAGGTGTGTGGGTGGAAACGGCGGTATGGCATCTGGCGGATTACGCGCTGAAGGGTGTCCAGCTGGGCGATGGAGTGCCGCTGTTGCTGGTGCATGGCTCGTTGTGCGACCACCGCTTCTGGTCGGCGCAGCTTCCGGTGCTGGCGGAGCGCTGGCGGGTGCTGGCGCCGAGCCTGCGGCGCTGCTTTCCGGAGCGCTGGGATGGCCGGGGCGGCGGTTTCTCCACCGTGCAGCATGTGGCCGACCTGGTCGAGCTGATCGAGCGCCACGGCGAGCCCATGCATGTGCTCGGCCATTCCCGTGGCGGCAACATTGCCCTGCGCCTTGCCGCGCAGCGTCCGGATCTGGTGCGCTCGCTCGCCCTTGCCGATCCGGGTGGTGACTATGCGTCCGGGCTGTTCGCGGCGGCCGGGGTGCCGGCGCCGGTTGCCGGAGGCGAGCGCAATCAGTTCCGCCTCGAAGCTCTGCGCCTGATTCGCGAGGGGCAGGCCGAGGCTGGCCTGCAGCTGTTCGTCGACACCGTCAGCGGTGCGGGTATCTGGCAGCGCTCCTCGGCGCGTTTCCGGCACATGGCGCTGGACAATGCCTTCACCCTGGTGGGGCAGGTCGAGGATGGGCCGGAGCCGATATCGGCGAAGCTGCTGGCCGGGGTTCGTTGTCCTGTCCTGCTGCTGGGCGGTGAGCGCAGCCCGCAGCCGTTCCCGGCAATATTGCGAATGCTCGAGCATCAGTTGGTGGGGGCGCGCTGTGTGCTCTTGCCGGGGGTGTCGCATGGCATGAATGTGCAGCGTCCGGCGCTGTTCAATCGCCTGGTGGGCGAGTTCCTCGAGTCGCTCTGACCGGCTGGATGGCGCTTTGCTTGCGCCTGAGCGGCTTTTCTGAAACGATGTCGGGCTAATTTTTCCAGTGATCTCCGCCTGTGTGCGGGAAGGCCGTTTTTCCGGTCCTGCCATCGTGAGGCAGTTTTCCCGTCGGGCGCCGCTTACTGGCTCATCCCACCCCATGTGGCCTTTGGTAGGGGTCACCACTGAGAGAGGAGGCGCCATGCCCATCATTACTCTTCCCGACGGTAGTCAGCGCTCGTTCGAGCAGCCGGTCAGCGTGGCCGAGGTGGCCCAGTCCATCGGTGCCGGCCTGGCCAAGGCCGCCCTGGCCGGCAAGGTCGACGGCCAGATGGTCGACACCTCGCATGTCATCGAGGCTGACGTCGCGCTGTCGATCATCACCGCCCGGGATGCCGAGGGCGTCGACGTGCTGCGTCACTCCTGTGCTCACCTGATGGCCATGGCTGTGCAGGAGCTGTTTCCCGGCACCCAGGTCACCATCGGTCCGGTGATCAACGACGGTTTTTACTACGACTTCGATTGCGAGCGTCCCTTCACCAGCGAGGATCTCGAGAAGATCGAGGCGAAGATGTACGAGCTGGCCAAGGCCGACTTCCCGGTCAGTCGCTCGCTGATGTCGCGCGACGAGGCGGTGGCCTTCTTCGACAGGCTCGGCGAGAAGTACAAGGTCGAGATCATCGAGTCGATTCCTGGCAACGAGCAGCTGTCGTTCTACAGCCAGGGCGATTTCATCGACCTGTGTCGCGGTCCGCACGTGCCGTCCACCGGCAAGCTGCAGGCGTTCAAGCTGATGAAAGTGGCCGGCGCCTACTGGCGTGGCGACTCGAAGAACAAGATGCTGCAGCGCATCTACGGCACCTGCTGGGGTAGCAAGCAGGACCTCAAGGACTACCTGCATCGCCTGGAGGAGGCCGAGAAGCGCGATCACCGCAAGATCGGCAAGCGCCTGGACCTGTTCCACACTCAGGAAGAGGCCCCCGGCATGGTGTTCTGGCATCCCAACGGCTGGACCCTGTACCAGGTGCTCGAGCAGTACATGCGCCGCGTGCAGCGCCAGAACGGCTATCTGGAGATCAAGACGCCGCAGGTGGTCGACCGCGTGCTGTGGGAGAAGTCCGGTCACTGGGCCAACTATGGCGACCTGATGTTCACCACCGAGTCGGAAAGCCGCGACTACGCGGTCAAGCCGATGAACTGCCCGTGCCACGTGCAGGTGTTCAACCAGGGCCTGAAGAGCTACCGCGAGCTGCCGATCCGTCTGGCCGAGTTCGGTGCCTGCCACCGCAATGAGCCGTCCGGCTCGTTGCACGGCATCATGCGTGTGCGCGGCTTCGTACAGGACGATGCGCACATCTTCTGCACCGAGGGCCAGATGCAGGACGAGGCGGCGGCCTTCATCAAGCTCACCCTCGACGTCTACTCCGACTTCGGCTTCAAGGACATCCAGCTCAAGCTGTCGACCCGTCCGGAGAAGCGCGTCGGCTCCGACGAGCTGTGGGATCGCGCCGAGGCCGCCCTGCAGTCGGCACTGGACAACGCCGGTCTGCCGTGGGAGCTGCAGCCGGGCGAGGGCGCCTTCTATGGTCCGAAGATCGAATTCTCCCTCAAGGACTGCCTCGGCCGTGTCTGGCAGTGCGGTACCCTGCAGCTCGACTTCAACCTGCCGATCCGCCTCGGTGCCGAGTACGTCAGCGAGGACAACAGCCGCAAGCACCCGGTGATGCTGCATCGCGCGGTGCTCGGCTCTTTCGAGCGCTTCATCGGCATCCTCATCGAGCACTACGAGGGCGCGTTCCCGGCCTGGCTGGCGCCGACCCAGGCGGTGGTGCTGAACATCACCGACAAGCAGGGTGAATTTGCCGCTCAGGTGGCAAAAGAGCTCGAGGCCAATGGCTATCGTGCCAAGGCCGACTTGAGAAATGAGAAGATCGGCTTTAAAATCCGTGAGCATACTTTGCTCAAGGTTCCCTACCTGCTGGTGATCGGGGATCGCGAAGTCGAATCGAAGACCGTCGCCGTGCGTACGCGCGACGGACAGGATCTGGGCTCCATGACCGTAGGCGAGTTCCAGAATCTGCTGGCCGAAGCCGTATCGCGGCGCGGTCGGTAACCCATTGGAGTAATCACTATTAAGCAGCGCGACATGAGACAAGACAGGCGAGCACAGTCCCGGCCCCCGATCAACGAAAACATCACCGCCCGCGAAGTTCGCCTGATCGGTGTGGATGGTCAACAGGTCGGCGTGGTTTCTCTCAACGAAGCCCTGCAGGCTGCCGAAGACGCCAAGCTCGACCTGGTTGAGATCGTTGCTGACGCGGTTCCGCCTGTATGCCGGATCATGGATTACGGCAAGCACCTGTTCGAGAAGAAGAAGCAGGCTGCCGAGGCGAAGAAGAACCAGAAGCAGGCACAAGTCAAGGAAGTGAAATTCCGTCCCGGTACGGAAGAAGGGGATTACCAGGTAAAACTACGCAACCTGGTACGTTTCCTTAGCGAGGGGGACAAGGCCAAGGTATCCCTGCGATTCCGCGGTCGTGAGATGGCCCACCAGGAGCTGGGCATGGAGCTGTTGAAGCGGGTTGAAAACGACCTCGCCGAATACGGCGCCGTTGAGCAGCATCCGAAGATGGAAGGACGCCAACTTATCATGGTCATCGCCCCCAAAAAGAGAAAGTAACCTCCAGGGCACTGGCAGGCCTTGCGGTTATGCGTAATCACTGAATGCGGAGTACTAAACATGCCAAAGATGAAAACCAAGAGCGGTGCCAAGAAGCGCTTCAAGCCGACTGCAAACGGCTTCAAGCACAAGCACGCTTTCAAGAGCCACATCCTGACCAAGATGACTACCAAGCGTAAGCGTCAGCTGCGCGGCACCTCGCTGATGCATGCATCGGACGTTGCCAAAGTCGAGCGCATGCTGCGCGTTCGTTAATCCGGTCAAGATAATCAAGAGGTTACAACATGGCTCGTGTTAAGCGTGGCGTCATCGCTCGTCGTCGTCACAAGAAGATTCTGAAACTCGCCAAAGGCTACTACGGTGCGCGTTCGCGCGTATTCCGCGTTGCCAAGCAGGCGGTGATCAAGGCCGGCCAGTACGCCTACCGTGACCGCCGTCAGAAGAAGCGTCAGTTCCGCGCTCTGTGGATCGCCCGTATCAACGCCGGCGCACGCGTCAACGGCCTGTCCTACAGCCGTCTGATCGCTGGCCTTAAGAAGGCTTCCATCGAGATCGACCGCAAGGTTCTGGCCGATCTGGCAGTGAACGAAAAAGCGGCGTTTGCTGCGATTGTCGAGAAAGCCAAAGCCGTTCTGGCCTAAGCCCCACGACAATCATCGGGTCCTCGGGCCCGGGCAACGTCACCGATAGGGGAAGGGCCTTTGTGCCCTTCCCCTATTTTGTATCTGGAGTCCGTACATGGAAAACCTGGATGCGCTGGTCTCCCAAGCCCTGGAGGCCGTGCGACACACCGAAGATGTGAATGCCCTGGAGCAGCTCCGGGTTCATTACCTCGGCAAGAAGGGCGAGCTGACCCAGCTCATGCAGACCCTGGGCAAGCTCTCGGCCGAGGAGCGCCCCAAGGCTGGCGCCCTGATCAACGCCGCCAAGACCAGCGTTCAGGATGCCCTCAATGCGCGCAAGGCCGACCTCGAGTCCGCCGCGCTGGCAGCCAGGCTGGCCGCCGAGCGCATCGACGTGACCCTGCCGGGCCGTGGCCAGGCCAGTGGCGGCCTGCACCCGGTGACCCGCACCTTCGAGCGCATCGAGCAGTTCTTCACCCGCATCGGCTACAACGTTGCCGAGGGCCCGGAAGTCGAGGACGACTACCACAACTTCGAGGCGCTCAACATCCCCGGCCACCACCCGGCGCGGGCGATGCACGACACCTTCTACTTCAACGCCAACATGCTGCTGCGCACCCATACCTCGCCGGTACAGGTTCGCACCATGGAGTCGACCCAGCCGCCGATCCGCATCGTCTGCCCCGGCCGCGTCTATCGCTGCGACTCCGATATCACCCACTCGCCGATGTTCCACCAGGTCGAAGGCCTGCTGGTCGACGAGAACGTCAGCTTCGCCGACCTCAAGGGCACCATCGAGGAGTTCCTCCGCGTGTTCTTCGAGAAGCCGCTGGGCGTACGCTTCCGTCCGTCGTTCTTCCCCTTCACCGAGCCGTCGGCCGAGGTCGACATGGAGTGCGTGATGTGCTCCGGCAAGGGCTGTCGCGTATGCAAGCAGACCGGCTGGCTGGAAGTGATGGGCTGCGGCATGGTGCACCCGAATGTGCTGCGCATGTCCGGCATCGATCCGGAGAAGTACCAGGGCTTCGCCTTCGGCATGGGCGTCGAGCGGATGGCCATGCTGCGCTATGGCGTCAACGACTTGCGCCTGTTCTTCGACAACGACCTGCGCTTCCTCGCGCAATTCCGCTAGGTCGACCGGTCAACCCGCTTTCAGGAGAACAGGATGAAATTCAGCGAACAATGGCTGCGCACCTGGGTCAACCCGCAGGTGTCGCGCGATGAACTGGTGGCCCGCCTGTCGATGGCCGGCCTCGAGGTGGACAGCGTCACCCCGGCTGCCGGCGCCTTCACCGGCGTGGTGGTCGGCGAGATCCTCGCCACCGAACAGCACCCGGACGCCGACAAGCTGCGCGTCTGCCAGGTGAGCAACGGCAGCGAGACCTTCCAGGTGGTCTGCGGTGCACCCAACGCCCGTCCGGGGATCAGGATCCCCTTCGCCATGATCGGCGCGGTGCTGGGCGAGGACTTCAAGATCAAGAAGGCCAAGCTGCGCGGCGTCGAGTCCTTCGGCATGCTCTGCTCGGCCTCCGAACTGCAGATCAGCGACGACGACTCCGGCCTGTTCGAGCTGGCTGGCGATGCGCCGGTCGGTCAGGACATCCGCAGCTACCTCAACCTCGACGACGCCAGCATCGAGGTCGACCTGACCCCGAACCGCGGCGACTGCCTGTCGCTGGCCGGTCTGGCCCGCGAGGTCGGTGCCCTGTACGACGTTCTGGTCAGCCGTCCGGCCATCGCCGTGGTGCCGGCTGCGCACGACGAGGTGCGCAGCGTCGAGCTGCTGGCGCCCAACGCCTGCCCGCGCTACCTCGGCCGGGTGATCCGCAACGTCGACCTGTCGCGGCCGACCCCGCTGTGGATGGTCGAGCGCCTGCGCCGCTCCGACGTGCGCGCCATCGACCCGGCGGTCGACGTCACCAACTACGTGATGCTCGAACTGGGCCAGCCGATGCACGCCTTCGATCTCGCCGAGATCAAGGGCGGCGTGCGCGTGCGTCTCGCCGAGGCCGGCGAGAAGCTGGTGTTGCTGGACGGCCAGGAAGTCGAGCTGCGTCCCGACACCCTGGTGATCGCCGACCACCAGCGCGCCCTGGCCATCGCCGGCGTGATGGGCGGCGAGCACAGCGGCGTGGCCGCCGGCACCCGCGACCTGTTCCTCGAGAGCGCCTTCTTCGACACCATCGCCATCGCCGGCAAGGCCCGCTCCTACGGTCTGCACACCGACGCCTCGCACCGCTACGAGCGTGGCGTCGACTCCCGGCTGGCCCGCGAGGCCATGGAGCGCGCCACTGCGCTGCTGCTGGAGATCGTCGGCGGCGAGCCGGGCCCGATCGTCGAGGTGGTCAGCGCAGAGCACCTGCCGCAGGTCGCCCCGGTCACCCTGCGTGCCGAGCGCATCGAGCAGATGCTCGGCCTTTCGCTTCCGGCCGTCGAGGTCGAGCGCCTGCTGACCGCGCTGGGCCTCAAGGTTGCCGCCAACGGGGCAGGGCAGTGGCAGGTGGAGATTCCCAGCCACCGCTTCGACCTGTCCATCGAGGTGGACCTGATCGAGGAGCTGGCCCGCCTGTACGGCTATAACCGGCTGCCGGTGCGCTACCCCGAGGCGCGCCTGGCGCCGCAGCCGCAGAGCGAGGCGCGCGCCGAACTCGGCCAACTGCGCCGCCTGCTGGTCGCCCGCGGCTACCAGGAGGCGGTCACCTTCAGCTTCATCGATCCCAAGTGGTTCGAGCTGTTCCACCCGGGCGTCGCACCGCTGACCCTGGCCAACCCGATCTCCGCCGACCTGGCCGCCATGCGCGCCTCGCTGTGGCCGGGGCTGGTCAAGGCGCTGCAGCACAACCTCAACCGCCAGCAGAGCCGCGTGCGCCTGTTCGAGTCGGGCCTGCGCTTCGTCGGCCAGCTCGACGGCCTCAAGCAGGAGGCCATGCTCGCCGGGGTGATCTGCGGCAGCCGCCTGCCGGAAGGCTGGGCCAACGGCAAGGAGGGTGTGGACTTCTACGACCTCAAGGCCGACGTCGAGGCGCTGCTCGGCTACGCCGGCGCCGGCTCCGCCTTCTCCTTCACGATCGGCGAGCATCCGGCCCTGCATCCGGGACAGACCGCACGTATCGAGCGCGACGGCCAGCTGGTCGGCTTCCTCGGTGCCCTGCATCCAGAACTGGCCAAGGCGCTGGACCTGGATCAGCCGGTGTACCTGTTCGAGCTGGTGCTGGCCGAGGTGGCCGCCGGTCGCCTGCCGCAGTTCCGCGAGCTGTCGCGCTTCCCCGAAGTGCGTCGCGACCTGGCGCTGCTGGTCGGGCGCGAGGTGCCGGCACAGAGCCTGCTGGACGACATCCGCGCCCAGGCCGGCGAGTGCCTCACCGACCTGCGGCTGTTCGACGTCTACCAGGGCAAAGGTATTGATCCACATAGCAAAAGTGTGGCAGTCGGCTTGACCTGGCAGCATCCATCGCGCACTCTTAACGACGAAGAAGTCAATGAAAACCTGCAAAGTATCATTGCTTCCCTGGGAGAAAGGTTCCAAGCCACGTTAAGGAAGTAAGCGTATGAAGGCCCTGACGAAAGCCGAGATCGCCGAACGCCTCCATGAGGAGTTGGGCCTGAACAAGCGGGAAGCCAAGGAGCTGGTCGAGCTGTTTTTCGAGGAAATTCGTCAGGCGCTGGAGCACAACGAGCAGGTCAAGTTGTCCGGCTTCGGCAACTTCGACCTGCGCGACAAGCGCCAGCGGCCGGGCCGCAACCCCAAGACGGGCGAGGAGATTCCCATCACCGCCCGTCGCGTGGTCACCTTCCGTCCTGGGCAGAAACTCAAGGCGAGGGTCGAGGCCCATGCTGGAGACAAGCCATAACCACGAACTGCCGCCGATTCCCGGCAAGCGCTACTTCACCATCGGCGAAGTGAGCGAGCTGTGTGCGGTCAAACCGCACGTGCTGCGCTACTGGGAGCAGGAATTTCCTCAGCTCAGTCCCGTCAAGCGTGCCGGCAACCGCCGCTACTACCAGCGCCAGGATGTCCTGACCATCCGTCAGATCCGTGCACTGCTCTACGAGCAGGGCTTCACTATCGGTGGCGCCCGCCAGCGTCTCTCCGGCGCCGAAGCGCGCGACGACAGCAGTCAGTACCACCAGTTGATCCGGCAGATGATCGTCGAACTGGAGGGGGTTCTGCAGATCCTCCGCAAGCCGTTATGAGCCCGTCTCTGCCAGAGAGCTCGCGCTGCTCAGTGCGTTGAGTCTCGCTCGACCTCGAACCCCACCACGCTGCGGCTCTCGCGGCTGAACTCCACGCCGATCAGATGGATTGGTTCTCCCCGAGAGCGATACTTCTCTGCGTAGCCGCGATCACGAATCTGTTGTAGCGCCTTGCCCTCGGGCACCAGCTCCACCACCTTGAACTCAAACAGGTAGACCTGGCTATTGAACAGCACGGCCATGTCGATGCGTCCACGGTTGGTCGCATCCTCAAGGCGGATATCCAGTCCCAGCGCAGCAAAGTGGCTGTAGAAAACGCTCGCCCAGTAGCCCTCGTACTGGGCAATCGGCTTGTTGCGATACCAGTCGTTGGGAATGCTGGCGAAGAAAGATGTGAACAGTGCCGAAAGGCCCTGGAAATCGTTGGCCAGCAGCCGGTCGTAGAGCTGTGGCAGATGTACCCCGCATCGTGCCGGATCGTCGCTCCAAGCCTGTAGGAGGGCGCTGTTCAGGCAACTGCGAACCTCGAGATTTGGATAGCGCAGGGTCATGTGCAACTGTCCCGGCAAGCGCCGCACACTGTCGATGGTCAGGTAGCCGGCCTGGAACATCAGCGCTTCGACGGGGATGTGGTCGACATCGAAGCTAGACAGCAGGGTTTCCAGCGCCATGATCCGTTCCAGATCCGGCGTGAAGGTCCGCCGTGTCGTCAGTAAGTCGACAAGGAAGGTCGGCGTCCCCGTTTCGAACCAGAACGGGCGGAACTCGCGTTCACGGAACAAGAGCAGCAGATCGAAGGGGTTGTAAACAGAGGTGCCGATCCAGTTGTAGCCGTTGTACCACTGGCGGACGTCATCCCGATCCAGGCCGACCAGCTCCGGGGCGAATACCGTACCCACGTCCTCGTCGGTATACCCACAGATGGCGGAATAGCCGGGTGACAGGGTGATATCGCGCAGGTTGTTCAGTCCAGAGAACAGACTGACCTTGCTGAACTTGGACACCCCGGTGAGCATGGCGAAGCGGATGTGTGCGTCGTTATCCTTGATCACCGAATACAGATCACGCAGCCCGTCGCGGATCTCGCGGGCGATTTCGGGGCGAGTCAGGTTGTCGAGGATCGGCTTGTCGTACTCGTCGACCAGGATCACCACCCGCTGGCCATGCAGGCGTTCGGCTTCGCGGATCAGCTCGGCAAAGCGGCCACGGTTATCGTGCTGTGTACAGCTGACCTGCAGTCGGCGCTCGTTGATGCCCAGCAGCTCGTCGATCTTGGTGCCCAGGTCTGCCGCATCACGGATCACCCCACCGCCGAAGCTGAGACGGATCACCGGATGACGCCGGTTCCAGTCCCATGTTTCGTGTGCTACAAGCCCACGAAACAGCGGCTCGTTGCCCTCGAACAGCTCGGCCAAGGTGTCGAGGAACAGGCTCTTGCCGAAGCGCCGCGGGCGGGAGAGGAAGTAGTAGTTGCCTTCCTCGATCAGCTGCAGGGCGATGCCAGTCTTGTCGACGTAATAGCAGTCATCCTCGCGGATGCGGGCGAAGGTCTGGACGCCGATGGGCAGCTTCTTACGTGACATGGCAGGCAACCTTTTGGCAGCTGGGGCGATTGTAGTCGAAGGCAGCCATCAAACTCAGTCGAGTCTGAGTTCGGCGGTATCTGGGAGCTTGGCAGATATCTCCGTCGGTTCAGAGGTGCTGGGGCACTGTAAACAGTGCAGGCATAAAAAAACCCAAGCACCTATGGGTGCTTGGGTTTTTTGGAGTTTTTGGTCGGGACGGAGTGATTCGAACACTCGACCCCTTGCACCCCATGCAAGTGCGCTACCAGGCTGCGCTACGCCCCGAAGTGTTTCCGTATGCCGGAAAACGAGGGTGACTATACACTAAGCTTCTGAAATGTGGAAGTTTTTTTCAGCCTCTCCCTGTTTGCATCGAGGTGTGGCGTCAGGTGCGGGCGCCCGCAGCGGACGGCCGGCTGTGCCGTGTCACCGCAACGCAGACTCCGCCCAGCAGCAGGACGATGGCGAAGGCCTCCAGCAGGCTGGGCAGGCGCTGCAGGTAGACGAAGCCGTAGACCAGTGCGAACAGGGTTTCGAAGACCACCATCTGTCCCGACAGGGTCAGCGGCAGGCGGCGGGTGCTGGCGTTCCAGAAGGTGTAGCCGAGCCAGGAGGCGACCACGGCGAGGGTCAGGTTGACCAGCCAGAAGGCTTGCCAGCGCTCGGTGGGCAGTTCGACCCGGGCGGCGGCGAGGCCGAGCAGGTCGGCTGCCAGCCACAGGCCGCCGGCCAGCAGGCCGGTGACCACACCGGTGAGCAGCGACCACTCGTTGCTGTTGAAGTGCGTCTGGCGCTTCAGGCAGCGTGCGTTGTCGGCGGCGAACCAGCTCCAGCAGGCCAGCGCCAGCAGCGCGCAGAGCATGCCCAGTACGCGCTCGCCCAGCGGCTGTTCCGGAGCGCCGCCGAGCAGCAGCGCCTCCAGGTTGATGCAGGCGATGCCGGCCAGCACCGCCAGCAGCGGCCAGAGCAGCCGGCGCAGGGACGGGGCGTCGGCCTCGTTGCGGCCGAGCAGGGTGATGGTCAGCGGCAGCACGCCGATCACCAGCGAGGTGGGTGCGATGCCGACCCGCTGCACGGCGGCGGCCAGCAGGATGAAGTAGACGACGTTGCCGGTCAGCGACAGGCGCACCAGCGCCAGCAGGTCGGCCAGGGTCAGCCGGCGCCACAGGCTGCGTGCCAGCGGCAGGCCGATCAGCAGGGCGATGAGGCCGTACATGAGGAAGCGCCCGCAGCTGAGCAGCAGGGGCGAGAAGTCGGGGAGCAGGGCCGGCGAGAGGAACACCAGCCCCCAGGCGGCGCCGGCCAGGCCGCCGTAAATGACACCATGCTTCATGAGTCGTCTCCTGGGGTTGCATGGCCAGTATCCGCAACGCATGGAAGTCCATGCGGCGGGAGTCGCTGGCTCGTCGTGTGCCGCGCTGTGTGCGGGTAGCGCATGGTGCGGATCAGGGATTGTCCTGGCGAGTGGCGGATAGACGCAGGAGCCCGCTCTGCGGGCTCCTGCGGGGCGGGATCACCAGCCGGCCGGCAGCAGGTCCAGGGCGCTGCAGACCGCGTAGGCGGCGCTGGCCAGGTAGATCGCCACGATGGTCGCCTGCACCGCCGGATGGGCGATCCAGCCGCACTGCCAGGCCGGCTGCAGGTCGCCGTGGCGACGCGCGGCACGCAGCATCAGGATCGGCATGATCGACAGGATCACGCCGCTGAAGGCGCCGGCGAAGTACAGCGCGTTGACGAAGCCGACCATGCCGCTGTAGGCCAGCACGAAGGGCGGCACGCACACCAGGCCGAGCACCACCAGGCGGGTCTTGGGCTGGGTTTCCGCACCCAGGGAGTGGAACTTGTCGAAGATGTTGGTCAGGAAGCTGCCGCCCAGGCCCCAGTAGGAGGTCAGCATGGCGCACAGGGCGAAGGTGTTGGCGGTGTAGAACGCCCACTGGCCGAGCGCCTGGCCCCAGGCCAGGGTGGCCACCTCGGTCTGGTTCTCCAGGCCGGTCAGGGAAATCACCGACATCGGCACGATGGCCAGCAGCACGAAGGTCAGCGCCATGCCGGTGATCACCGCCCTGGGCAGGCGCGCCGGCGCGTGGCTGAAGCCGCGGGCCATCTCCGGCACGATGTACTGGGCGGAGAAGCAGAACACGGCGATGTTGAACACCGGCACCATGTACACCCAGTCGCCCTCGAACAGGCGGGCGACGTCGGTGTTGTCGTGGACCAGGGTGGCGATGACCAGCATGACGATCATGCTGACCATGCCGATGCTGATGAACTTCTCGCCCTTGCCGATGGCGCCGAGGCCGAGGTAGAGCACCAGCGCTGCGGGCGCGAAGAACAGCAGGCTGCCCAGCGCCGGGTCGATGCCGAGGAAAGCGCTGAGGATCTTGCCGCTGCCGCTCATGTAGGCGATCAGCGCGCCGATGCTGTTGACCGCCACCGAGACGAAGATCGCCCAGGCGCCGAACGAGCCCACGTAGCGCTGGGCCAGGCCGCTGAGCTGGCTGTGGGTGCGGGTGCGCAGCGCGGTTTCCGACACGTACAGCATGGAAATGGTGGTGAACACGCCGGCAACCGCCAGCCAGATCAGCAGCGGCATGAAGCCGGCCTTGCGGCTGGCGTAGGCCATGGACAGCACGCCGGCACCGATGTTGGTGCCGACGATCATCGCCACGGCCTCGAGGAAGCTCAGGCGCGTGACCTCCAGTCCCGACGAATCGACGGACTCCGCTGCGACCTGATCCTGATGGGACTGGACCCGGGTATTGCTCATAAAGAAGTGCCTCGCATCTACGTTCAACAAACAGGAGAGCCCTGACCTTGGACTGCATGGTCTGCATGTCTGCGAACGAGCGAGGACACTGCGGGACAACAGGTGGGTAAGGCGCCTCCTGGCAATCGTCCTGACACCGCGGCGACACCGGACTGGCTGCAGGAGTGCAGGACGTCAGGCCGCCGGTTTCAAACGGGTGGCGAAAATATCACACAGTCTGTTGTTTTACTTGAAACTCTTCTACGACTTTAGGCGAGAACTGCCTGGGGTGGCATGATCGATGCTGGGAGCGGTGGGCGGCGGCGATTGCGGGGCACACAAAAGAAAAGCCGGACACAGGGTCCGGCTTTTTTCGTGGGGCGGGCGGTTACTTCAGGCCGGGGATCTTCCAGCCGTTGACGTCGTACTCGCTCATGCACTTCTGCGACAGCTCGCGCATCTTCCTCATCTCGCCGGTGGCGCGGGCGCTGCCCAGGCACTGGATGCGGATGGCGTCGGCGGTGCCGGCGTAGTTCAGCTCGTACAGGTGGTGGCGGCCGCCGAACTCGGTGCCGATGGCGTCCCACATCAGCTTCATGATCTTGATCCGGTCGGTGTGCTTGATGTCGCCGGAGCCGCGGCAGTAGCGGGCCAGGGCGGCGTCGAGTTCCGGATTCTGCAGGTCGACGTTGCTGCCCGGCAGGTAGATCAGGCCGCTGGCCGCGGTGGTCTTGATGATGTGGAAGATCTTGTCGTAGGCCATCGGCGCGAAGGTGCGGTAGTTGAACGCCGATTCGGTCGGCGGCAGGTAGGCACCGTTCTGCCACTTCTCGGCGGCCAGGCACATGTGGTCGGTGATCGACCAGAACAGGTTGCGCCAGGCCACCACTTCACCCAGATCGGCGCTCACGCTGCGGAAGTCGATGGCACCGGTGCACTCCAGCACCTGCTCGAGCAGGCCGGCGAGGAAGTCCAGCTTGACCGCGAAGCGGGTGCAGGCCTGCAGCGGGTACAGGCGACCGAAGCCGGCGGCGAAGCCCCACTGCACCAGCTTCTGCTTGTCCTTGTAGATCAGCACGTCTTCCCACGGGATGAACACATTCTCGAGGATCAGGATCGCGTCGTTCTCGTCGAAGCGCGAGGACAGCGGGTAATCGAACGGTGAGGAGGTGTCGGTGGCGTTCTTCTCGTAGGACACGCGGGAGATCAGCTTGACCCCCTTGGCGTTCATCGGGGTGATGAACAGCAGGGCGAAGTCGGGATCGTCGCCGATCTCCTGGGCCGCGGTCTGGCCGATGAAGTTGTAGTGGGTCAGCGCGGAGTTGGTGGCCACCACCTTGGCGCCGTTGACGTAGATGCCCTCGTCGGTTTCGCGGGTGACGTGGACGTAGATGTCCTTGACCGTGTCGCTCGGCTTGTTGCGGTCGATCGGCGGGTTGACGATGGCGTGGTTCAGGTACAGGCAGTTTTCCTGGATGCGCTTGTACCAGGTCCGCGCGTTGCCTTCGAAGCGGCCGTAGAACTCGGGGTTGGCGCCCAGGGTGTCGCCGAAGGCGGCCTTGTAGTCGGCGGTGCGGCCCATCCAGCCGTAGCTCATGCGCGCCCATTCGGCGATGGCGTCGCGCTGCTCGAGCATCTCCTCGCGGGAGCGGGCGTAGCGGAAGAACTTGTGGGTGTAGCCGCCGTTGCCGGTGTCGGTCGCCCAGCACAGCTTGTCCTTGGTTTCCGGGGCGTGCAGGGCATCGTAGAGAGAGGCCACGGTCTGTGCCGAGTTGCGAAACGCCGGGTGGGTGGTGACGTCCTCGACGCGCTCGCCGGCGTAGTAGACCTCGCGACCGTCGCGCAGGCTGGCGAGGAATTCCTCGCCATTGAACGGACGACCGGCTTGCTTGATGTGGCTCTCGGGTTTCATGGGCACGCTCTCTCTCGATTCTTGTAGTGGGTGACTACTACGAAGAGATCAGGTTAATGGAGCCTGCCGGCGAGGGTTGTCACCTGAAAATGGTGACAGCTCACTGGCAGAGAGCGAACAGCTGGGCGCGGCTGGAGATGCCCAGCTTCTCGTAGGCGCGCTTGCGGTAGGTGGCCACGCTGTTGAGCGAGACGCCCAGTTCGTCGGCGATCAGCTCGCTCTTCTTGCCCTGCAGCACCGCCTGGCAGACCTGCTGCTCGCGGTGCGAGAGGAAGGCCAGCGGGCCCTGGGCGAGCATCTTCTGGTTGATCAGGTAGTGCTTGACCAGCAGGCTGCTGAGCAGCCGCGCGGCGGCGGCTTCGTCCTCGGGATGGCGGAACACCTCGCCGAAGCTGCCCGCGCGGCGGTACAGGTTGAGGTAGTAGTTGCCTGCCTCGTGGCCGCGGATGATCGACAGCTTGTCCTTGAAGCCCGGCTCGTCGAAGAAGCGCCGCCGGTAGTTGGGGCCCATCTCGTTGCCCAGGTGTTCCAGGTGCAGCACGTGCAGCTCGCCCGGCGGGCATTCCTTGAGCAGGGCGAAGTTGGGGTCCTGCATGTAGCGGCGCTCGCTGATGTAGGAGTGGGCGAGGGCACGGGCCGACTCGTCTTGGGCGAAGTCCTTGTACAGCAGGGTGGAGACGCGCTTGTCCGCGGCGCAGAAGAACAGCATGCACTGGTCGGCGCCCAGCACGGCGTGGACCCAGTCGAGGAAACGCTCGAGGAAGTCGTCCTCGCCGAGACCGTCGAGCAGGGCCAGCAGGGCGGGGGAGGGCAGCCAGCCGGGTGCGGGCTGGCCGGTGGGGGATGCGGTCATGGCTTCACTCTTCGTCGCTGGCAGCGTTGTCCGATGACAAGTGTAATCCTCCGGCCTCGGCGACAGCCTGCGTCTCGGGGACAGTGGTCGGGCCGTCGTCATGCCTGGAAAATGTGGGGGCGTAAGCTTGTCAGCATCTTCGCCCATCGTCATCAGGCGCCGCGCTCCCGCCCGCGCAGGCGCGGCACCACGATCTCCCACTGCACGCACCGGAGGCCGTCGCGGAACTGTTCCTCGCCGTCCTCGGCGTAGCGGGTGAGAATGCCGGCCACCTCGCAGTGCTCGATCTCCAGATCGAGATGGAAGGCGCGCGAGGTGCGGCCGACGCAGCGGCCCTGGCCGTCGAGCAGCAGATGGCGCTCGCCGTCCGCGCGCAGCTGCAGCGGGTCGCCGGGCTGCAACTCGGCGATGGCTTGGTGGATGGGCGCCTGCGCGGGGTGGCGGCCGGCGAAGCCGAGGTCGATCTCCTGCAGGCCGAGCATACGGTAGCGGGTCGCCAGCTGCGGGTCGTGGCGGCCGGCGAAGCCCCGTTCCTGCACCTCGCCGGCGAGGGCGCGGGACAACGGGTTGCCGGGCTGGAAGGCGGCCAGGGTCAGGGTTTCCCGCGCCCGGGTCATGCCCACGTAGTACAGCCGGCGCTCCTCCTCCAGCTGCTCCGGGCGCTGCTGCCAGCCGCCGTCGAGCAGCGCCACGTGGCGGAACTCCAGGCCCTTGGCCGAATGCACGGTGCCCAGATACAGGCCGGGGCGCGCCTGCTGGCGCAGTTCGCGGGCGTAGTCGTACAGCCAGTCGATCAGCGCCGCGCGCGACAACCGGCAGTCGCCCAGTTCGCCCTGCAGCTGCTCCAGGGCGGTGGCGAAGAACGCCTGCCAGTCGGCCTCGGCCGCCCACTCGGCCAGCCCTGCGCGCAGCCCGGCGACGTCCGGCTGCGCATCGCCCGCGCGCAGCCGCTCGATGGCGTGGACGAAGCCGCGCTGGCGGGGCAGCGGCAGGCCGTCCTGGTCGTCGGCGAGGTGGTAGGCGACGCCCCGCTGCTCGCACCAGGCCTGCAGCGGCTGCAGGTAGCGGCGGGTACGGGCGAGCACGGCGCAGCCCTGCCAGTCGCTGCACTGCTCCAGATCGAGCAGGCGCTGCAGCTCGCCGAGCAGCGCCTGGGCCTGCAGGTTGCCGTGCTCGCGGTCGCTCGCCGGCAGTTGCAGGAGCAGCACGCGGCCCTGGCGCTGCGCATCCAGCGTCTGCCAGCGGCCGCCGTGCGCCTCGGCCTGGCGCTGTCGGTCGATGCGGATCGGCTGCGCGGCCTTGAGCCGCCCCGGATTGCCTTCGATCAGCCGGTTGGCGGCGGCGATGATCGCCTGGCTGGAGCGGTAGTTCTCCACCAGGTAGCTGATCTCGGCGGCGTACTGTTCGCGGTAGCGCTCGATGTAGCGGTTGCTGCCGCCGCGCCACTGGTAGATGTTCTGGTCGTCGTCGCCGACGGCGAGGATGCACAGGTCGGCGTCACCATCCTCGCTGCGCCGCCTGGCCTGGGCCAGGGCGCTGACCAGGCGGTACTGGCGCTCGTCGATGTCCTGGTATTCATCGACCAGGATGTAGCGGTAGCCGCGCAGCAGGCGCTCGCGCAGGTCGTCCTCCTCGCCCTCCACCAACTGGCGGCCCTCGAGCAGTTCGGCGGCGCGCTCCAGCAGGGCTTCCAGTTCGCGCTCGTCGACCTTGTCGCGGCGGGTGAAGCTGGTGCCGGTCAGACGCATGGCCATGGCGTGGTAGGTCAGCACGGTGAGGCCGAAGGCCTCCTGGCCGACCAGTTCGAGCATGCGCCGGCGGATCTCGTTGGCGGCGTGGCGGTTGAAGGTCAGCGCGATGATGGCGCTGGCCGGCACCCGGCGTACGCGCAGCAGGTAGGCGATGCGATGCACGATCACCCGCGTCTTGCCCGAGCCGGGGCCGGCGAGGATCAGCCGGTTGCGCTCGCCGTCGGTGACGATGTCGCGCTGGGTGGCGTCGAGCGGTCCGGTGATCGCCCGCCAGGAGGCCTCGCTGGTGGCCAGCGCCAGCACCTTGTCCCTGCCGGCGAAGTAGCGGCGCAGGAACGCCTGCTTGCTGTCGCTGAAGTAGTGCAGCACCAGATTGAGCGCCGCGGCCATCTCGCGCAGGGCGATCTCCGCGTACTCGCGCATCACGTGCACCTGGATGCGCCGCTCGCGGTAGTGCTCGTCGAGGCGCTGGAAGTCCTCCTTGAGGTAGTTCTGCCTGTCGCGCTCGGGGTCGATGGCGATGGTCATCGCCCGGCGCATCACGCTCATGCCGTGGTTGAGGGTGAGCACCTCCTGCTGGTGCAGGTACAGCAGCACGTGCTCGAGGGCGGCCTGGCGCTGCTCCGGCCGGATGCGCGGGCCGAGCTCCAGGTCGGTCTCGAGCAACCCGCGCAGTTCGCCGAAGGTGGTGGTCACCAGCAGGTCCTTGCCGCGCGCACCGGCCGGCAGCTTGCCGAGCAGGAAGGGCAGCAGCACCGCGGCGATGGCGCGGCGCTTCTCGCCCAGTTCGGCCACCTGGCGCCAGCCGTAGCCATTGCGCAGGCGCAGCTTCAGGTAGTCGCGGTTGAGCTGGCGCAGCTCCAGGCAACTGCCCTGCTGGCGGTCGCCGTCGCGGTCCTGGGCCAGGCTGTGCAGCAGGCGCAGGAGGTGCAGCGGCAGCAGTCCGGGCAGGGTGGCGGTCTCGCGCAGCTGGGCGGTCAGCGCGGGTAGGTGCAGGTCCTGCCAGCCACCTTGGTCCGCATCCGGGGCCAGTTCGGCCAGGGTTTCCAGCAGAGCCTCTTCCAACTGCAGCGACTGGCGCAGGCGCTCGGCCGAGGCGTCGGCCATGGCGTGGCGCAGGTAGAGGGTCAGCTGGGTGTCGTTCTCCAAGAGACCCAGCTCCTCCAGCTGGCGCAGGCTGCCGGCGAATTCCTCGGCGGTCTGCCCGGTGAGCGTCATCAGGCGGTCGGTGTTGACGCGCTCGTCGGCCTCGGCGGCGTAGAGGTACTGCAGGATGGCGCGGAACTCCTCCAGACGGCGGGCCGGCAGGCGGGCCTGCTTCAGGCGCGCCTCGGCCTGTTCCTCGGACTCTTTCAGACGCGCCGGGAACACCCGCGTGTGGTTCTCCTCGCGGCGCAGGAAGCGGCCGCGCTCCAGCCAGGCGATGGCGGTGACCACCTTGGTCTCCGCGTCGCGGTCGTCGGCGTCGAAGCTGGTCTGCACGCCCTGGAGGATCTCGCCGGCGCTGATCACCAGTTGGCCGCCCTTGCGGCGCTTGCTCTCCTCGCGCAGCTTCCTGAGGATCTGCTGGATGTCGCGCTGGCTGAGCTGCGAGCGCTCGCTGAGGCCGAACTGGGTCTCGATGTCCTGCGGGTCGTAGAGCAGCACGCAGCGCGCCTGCTGCTGGTCGCGCCCGGCGCGGCCGGCCTCCTGCAGGTAGTTCTCCAGCGAGCCGGGGATGTCGGCGTGCACCACCAGGCGTACGTCCTGCTTGTCCACGCCCATGCCGAAGGCGTTGGTGGCGACGATCACCCGCAGCCGGCCGTCCTTGAAGGCGTCCTGAATGTCCTTCTTCTCGTGGGGCTGCAGCCCGGCATGGAAGTGGCGGCAGGCCCAGTCCTGGCGCTGCAGGAATTCGGCCAGTCCCTCGGCGTTCTTGCGGCTGGCGACGAACACCACGGCGCCGCCGTCGCGGCCGGCCAGCTCGTCCTCGAGCAACTGGTGGGTGCGCGGCCACTTCTCGCCGGGACCGACCGGCTGCACCTCGAAGCTCAGGTTGCTGCGCTCGGGCGTGCCGATGAACTCGCGGAACTCGATGCCCAGCGCGTCGCGGAAGTGACTGCGGATGTCCTCCAGCACGTCGAGCTTGGCGGTGGCGGTGAAGCAGCCGACCGGCGCCAGCGGCGCGTCGCCGCTGAATTCGCGGATGAAGCGCGCGACGTACAGGTAGTCGGGGCGGAAGTCGTTGCCCCACTTCGACAGGCAGTGCGCCTCGTCGAAGATCCACGCGCCGATCTGGCGCTGGGCGAGGGCGCTGCGCAGCGCCTTGTTGCGGAACTGCTCGGGCGACACCAGCAGCAGGCCGACGTCGCCGAGCTGGAGCTTCTCCAGCACGTCGGCGCGCTCGGGCAGGGTCAGCAGGCCGTTGAGCGCGGCGGCGCACTGCACGTTGCGCGCCAGCAGGCCGTCGACCTGGTCCTTCATCAGCGACTGCAGCGGCGAGACGATCACCGTCAGGCTGCCGTTGCGGTGGTAGCGGTTGAGCGCCGGCAGCTGGTAGCACAGCGACTTGCCGCCGCCGGTGGCGAGCACCGCGAGCACCGAGCGGCCCTGCATGCCGGCCAGCACGATGTCCTCCTGCGCGCTGGCGCCGCCCGCCTCGCGGCGGAAGTCGTCGAAGCCGAAGTAGCGCCTGAGCTCGTGGCGCGGGTCGTGGGCGCTGCGGCAGTACTGGCAGGCGGGATCGCTGCACGGCTGGTCACGCAGCTCGCCGATCAGTTGGGCCACCGCCGGGAACTGGTGGCGCACCCAGGGTGCCAGCACCGAGTTGCCGCCGGCCACCCGCAGCCAGGCGAGGGCGTAGGCCAGCGGCCAGAGCCACTCTGCCTGGTGCAGGTCATGGGCAATCAGGCTGGCCAGACGGGTGCGGCAGACCTTGAGATCGCGGGACAGGGTGGGATCGCTTTCCCGCAGCAGCGTCGGCAGCAGTTCGCCGAGGCGCTCGACCGGCAGCGGCCGCTGGCCGCTCATGTGCATGAAGAAATTGCCGAGACCGGCGCCGACCTGCGGCGCGACCAGCGCCTGGTAGCAGAGCAGCTCCTCGTTGCGGCTCGCGTGCAGCTGGCGGAACGCCTGCTGCTGGTCGAGGAACAGCGCCAGGGTCGCCCGGCAGTCGGCCAGCGGCGAGTTGAGGCTGGCGCGGATCAGCTTGTAGTCCTTGATCAGCCGGTGGTACGGATTCTGCGGGAAGGCCAGCGGCGACAGGCGCAGGGTGTCGATGGCCGGCAGGCGCAGCAGGGCGAGGCCGGGAGCGGCCGCCTCGAGCAGCGGCAGGTCATGGCCCAGCAGGTTGTGGCCGAGCAGGAAGCTGGCGCCTTCGGCCAGTTGGTCCAGCTGCCTGAGCGCGGCGTCGAGGCGCTGGGGTGACGGGGTGTCGAACTCCAGCTCCGCGCCGGTGTCCGGACGCAGGGCGCCGAGCTTGATGATCCGCGCCGGCTGGTCGGCAGTTGCCGGCACCACCTCCAGATCGAATACCAGACACTTCGGTTGCGCAGGCACCGCCATGAATCGCCTCGTCCCTGTGAAAAATCCAAGCAGGGCGCGACTTTAGCGCATGCGCAGGGGAGCGGGAAATGTGACGGAGTCAACGTCTCTGCGCTGAACTCCCGGCCGCCCGCTCGTCATCCCCCCTTGCCGCCGGCCAGGTTGCCGAAGATGTCGGGGAAAAGACGAGCCCGCGCGCGGGTAGCGGCGGGCTCCAAGGCGTCCTCGTGGGACGGGGCGCCATCCATGGCATGGAACACCCGGTTGGCGGCTGGCCCTCAGGCGACCAGCCGGCGCGACTCGGCAGCGGCCAGGCGCCACATGGCCTGGGGATCGTCGGCGAAGGGCAGGTGCGCGGCAGCGTCCAGCTCCTCGGCGGAATGGCCCTTCAGGCTGCGGTACAGGCCGAACAGGCTCAGCAGGGTGAGGCAGGACAGGATCAGCATGGCGGTTCTCCTCAGTGCGCGACGGCGGCAGGGATACGCGGCGCCACCCGCTCGCCGCTGCGCACGGTGCACCAGGCGTTCCAGGCCATCAGCAGCATGCCGCTGGCGAAGATGCCGCCGCCGATCAGGCGCACCACGTAGCCGGCATGGCTGGCTTCCAGCGCCTCGACGAAGGAGTAGGTGAGGGTGCCGTCGGCGTTGACCGCGCGCCACATCAGGCCCTGGGAGATGCCGTTGACCCACATGGCGGCGATGTACAGCACGGTGCCGATGGTCGCCATCCAGAAGTGCGCGTTGATCAGCGCGATGCTGTGCATCCGCTCGCGGCCGTACAGGCGCGGGATCATGTGGTAGAGCGTGCCGATGCTGATCATCGCCACCCAGCCCAGCGCGCCGGCGTGCACGTGGCCGACGGTCCAGTCGGTGTAGTGGGACAGGGCGTTGACGGTCTTGATCGCCATCATCGGGCCCTCGAAGGTGGACATGCCGTAGAAGGCCAGCGACACCACTAGGAAGCGCAGGATCGGATCGGTGCGCAGCTTATGCCAGGCGCCGGAGAGGGTCATCATGCCGTTGATCATGCCGCCCCAGGACGGTGCCAGCAGGATCACCGACATCACCATGCCGAGGGTCTGCGCCCAGTCGGGCAGCGCGGTGTAGTGCAGGTGGTGCGGACCGGCCCAGATGTACAGGGAGATGATCGCCCAGAAGTGCACGATGGACAGGCGGTAGGAGTAGATCGGCCGCTCGGCCTGCTTGGGCACGAAGTAGTACATCATGCCGAGGAAGCCCACCGAGAGGATGAAGCCCACCACGCTGTGGCCGTACCACCACTGGATCATCGCGTCGGTGGCGCCCGAGTACAGCGGGTAGGACTTGAGCAGGCCCACCGGGATGACCGCGTGGTTCACGATGTGGACCATCGCCGTGACGATGATGAACGCGCCGTAGAACCAGTTGCCGACGTAGATGTGGCGCACCGTGCGCCGCGCGATGGTGCCGAAGAACAGCCAGGCGTAGGCGATCCAGACGATGGTCACCCACAGGGCGATGGGCCACTCCATCTCGGCGTATTCCTTGGAGGTGGTGAAGCCCAGCGGATAGCTGAACAGGATGGCCACCACCGCGGCCTGCCAGCCCCAGAACACGAAGCTGGCCACGCGATCGGAGATCAGCCGTACCCGGCTGGTGCGCTGCACCACGTAGAAGGACGTGGCGAACAGGGCGCCGCCGCCGAAGGCGAAGATCACCAGGTTGGTGTGGATCGGCCGTATGCGACCGAAGCTGGTCCAGGGCAGGCCGAGGTTCAGTTCGGGCCAGACCAGCTGGGCGGCGATGACGACGCCCATGGCCATGCCGAACACCCCCCAGAACAGGGTCGTCAGCGCGAACTGGCGGACCACCCTGTAGTTGTAGGTGGCTTCGGAGTCGGGAACGAATTCAGTTGTCATGGCTGTTCCGGATGCACGCAGGTTTTTGGGTTTTTGCCCTGTAATCGGGCCTTGGCAAGGCCGCGATAGTCTGGCGCGCACGGAATGATTCAACAAACTAATAATTGTGAGCTATAAATGCATTATTTTTGATGGTTGGCCGGGTGCCATGCGCCGCCGCAAGGCCCCCGCCCACGCCTGGCAGCCTCCACCGGAACGCGCAAAAATGGACATCGAACTTGCCCGCACCTTCCTCGAAATCGTCCGCTGCGGCAGCTTCATCGCTGCCGCCGAGCGGCTGCACGTCACCCAGACGGCGATCACCGCACGGGTGCAGAACCTGGAGGGGCAGCTCGACTGCAAGCTCTTCGTGCGCAACCGCTCCGGCGCCACACTCACCGCCAACGGCACGGCGTTCGTCGCCTACGCGAACCAGCTGATCCAGACCTGGGAGGCCGCCCAGCGCGATCTGCCCCTGCCCGAGGGGTATCGCAAGCTGCTCCATGTGGGAGGCGAGGTCAGCCTGAGCAGTCCGCTGCTGCTGCAGTGGGTGCGGCGCCTGCGCGAGCGCTTCCCGCAGCACGCCATACGCGCCGAGACCGGCGCTCCCGCGCAACTGCTGGAGCAGCTCGAGGATGGCCGCCTGGATGCGGCGCTGGTCCACAGCCCCGTCTACTGGGCCGGCCTGCAGGTCGAGCCGCTGCTGGAGGAGCGCCTCGTCCTGGTGCGCTCGGTGAAGAACCCCGAACCCTACCTGTACATCGACTGGGGCGAGGATTTCCGCCGTGGGCACGACGCCGCCCTGCCCGAACATGCGCGGGCCGGGCTCAGTTTCAACCTCGGTCCGCTGGCCCTGCAGTACCTGCTGGAGCAGGGCGGCACCGGCTATTTCCGCACCCGGGTGGTGCAGGCCTACCTGGAGCGCGGCCTGCTGGAGCGGGTGCCCCGGGCTCCCGAGTTCAGCTACCCCGTGTATCTGGTCTACGTCCGCGAGCGCGACACCGCGGAGCTGCAGCAGGCCTTCGCGCTGTTGCGCGAAGTATCCCGGCAGGAACGGGACTGGTCGCAGCGCTGGGATCCACTGATCTAGGGCCTTGCCCGCCCAGCGGCGAACGGAGTGCGGCTGGGCGGTATGGGGTTCTGCGCAGCCGGTCGCCAAAGTAATCGTTAACCTGAGCGTAACGATCGACCGCCGGGCTTGATTGAACGCCCCTGCCCCGAAACCCTACCGTGACTCCACGACAGCGGAACCTCGTGGAGTAGCCATGACAACAACAATTTCCCCCCCGCCGCAGTGGTCGCGCCGGCGCAGCGAGAAGCAGCGCCGCCTCGCCCAGGTGCGCCAGCTGGCCGACGGCGTGGTCCTGCCGACCGACAGGATCGTCGCCGCCCTGGAAGCGCTGCTCGCCCCCGGCGATCGCGTGGTGCTGGAAGGCAACATGCCGGCGCGCCAGAGTGCTCAGGTGGGCTGCGCCGGCACAGGTGATCTGGAGGTGCTGCTCGAGTCTGGCCAGGCTCATCATGCGCGCGATGTTCTGATCGATGCCCGCAGGCCAACGGCCCCGCCTTGCGCGGGCCGTTGGCGTTGGGGGATATCTGTTTGCTTCGCCTGGGTGGATTCCGAGCATGGCGATCCATCAGGCGGCAAAGCTCTGCCAGTCATCACAGCGACCACGGCAAGAACCCGGACAGGCACATCCCGTGCGGCTGCGCCCGGTGGCCTGCTCCATGCGCCGCGCCACCTCCGGGTCGTCCGCAAAGGGCAGCATGGTCGCCTCGTCCAGACCGCGCTGGCTCTTGCCCGAGAGACAGAACTGCACGGCGGCGATGAACAGGGTCGCGCAGGTCAGCAACCAGAACTCGTTGGTCATGGTGTTGCTCCTCAAATAAAAAAGCCCGGCGCAAGCGCCGGGCGAAAGGTCATGCGCACTGCGCATGAGCCTGAGAGACGACAGGGTCGGCCAGGCGCACGGTGCGCCAGGTGTTCCAGGCCATCAGCAGCATGCCGGTGAGGAAGAACAGGCCGCCGATCAGGCGTACCAGGAAGCCGGCGTGGCTGGCCTCCAGCGCTTCGACGAACGAGTAGGTCAGGGTGCCGTCCTCGTTGGTGGCGCGCCACATCAGGCCCTGCATGATGCCGTTGACCCACATCGAGGCGATGTACAGCACAGTGCCGATGGTCGCCAGCCAGAAGTGCAGGTTGATCAGGGCGACGCTGTGCATCTGCGCGCGGCCGAACACCCTGGGGATCAGGTGGTACAGCGAGCCGAAGGTGATCATCGCCACCCAGCCCAGCGCCCCGGCGTGCACATGGCCGATGGTCCAGTCGGTGTAGTGGGACAGGGCGTTGACGGTCTTGATCGCCATCATCGGCCCCTCGAAGGTGGACATGCCGTAGAAGGCCAGCGACACCACCAGGAAGCGCAGGATCGGGTCGGTGCGCAACTTATGCCAGGAGCCGGACAGGGTCATCATGCCGTTGATCATGCCCCCCCAGCTCGGCGCGAGCAGGATGATCGACATCACCATGCCGAGGGTCTGCGCCCAGTCGGGCAGCGCGGTGTAGTGCAGGTGGTGCGGGCCGGCCCAGATGTACAGGGTGATCAGCGCCCAGAAGTGCACGATCGACAGCCGGTAGGAATACACCGGGCGGCCGGCCTGCTTGGGCACGAAGTAGTACATCATGCCGAGGAAGCCGGTGGTCAGGAAGAAGCCCACCGCGTTGTGGCCGTACCACCACTGCACCATGGCGTCGGTGGCGCCGGAGTACAGCGAATAGGACTTGAACCAGCCGACCGGGATGGCCAGGTGGTTGACGATGTGCAGCATCGCGGTGGCCAGGATGAAGGCGCCGAAGAACCAGTTGCCGACGTAGATGTGCCTGGTCTGGCGGCGCATCACCGTGCCGAAGAACACCACGGCGTAGGCGACCCAGACGATGGCCATCACCACCGCGCCGGTGAACTCGATCTCGGCATACTCCTTGGTGGTGGTGTAGCCCAGCGGCAGGCTGACCAGCATGATGGCGATCACCGCCTGCCAGCCCCAGAAGGTGAAGCCGATCAGCGGACCGCCGAACAGGCGTGCCTGGCAGGTGCGCTGTACCGTGTAGTAGGAGGCGGCGAACAGCCCGCAACCGCCGAAGGCGAAGATCACCAGGCTGGTGTGCAGCGGGCGCAGGCGGCCGAAGCTGGTCCATTCGAGGTCGAAGTTGAGGGCGGGCCAGACCAGCTGCGAGGCGATCAACACCCCCATGGCCATGCCGACGACGCCCCAGACCACGGTCATCACGGCAAACTGGCGGACGACTTTGTAGTCGTAGGCCTGTTCGGAAATCGTTGTGCTCATGTCGAAACCTTTCTGCTGACGGTGTCCAGGCGGCCGCAGCGCAGGGCGCGGCACGTTGCACACTGTAGAAGGCAGGTTCGCGGCAAAACAGACTCAGATCGACGCGATTCGACCGGATCAGAACGAGGCGATGATGCGCCCGAGCACTTCCATGGCGCGCTCGCTCTGCGCGTCCCACGGATGGCCGTAGTTGAGCCGCGCGCAGTTGCCGAAGCGCCGGGTGGCCGAGAAGATCGGCCCTGGCGCCAGGCTGATGCCCTGCGCCAGGGCCAGCTGGAACAGCTGCAGCGAGTCGACCTGCTCGGGGAATTCGAACCACAGGAAATAGCCGCCGCCCGGCCGGGTCACCCGCGTGCTGGCCGGGAAGTGCCGCGCCGCCGAGGCCAGCATCGACGCCTGCTGGCTCTCCAGCGCGTGGCGCAGCCGGCGCAGGTGGCGGTCGAAGCCGCCGTGCTGCAGGTAGTCGGCGATGGCCGCCTGCGCCGGCACCGACGGCGAGATGGTGGTCATCAGCTTGAGCCGGCGGATCTGCTCGGCCCAGCGCCCGCCGGCCACCCAGCCGACCCGGTAGCCCGGCGCCAGGCACTTGGAGAACGAGCCGCAGTGCATCACCAGGCCCTCGCGGTCGAAGCTCTTCACCGGCTTGGGCGGCTGGCTGCCGAAGTACAGCTCGGCGTAGACGTCGTCCTCAATCAGCGGCACCTGATGGCGCTGCAGCAGCTCGTACAGCGCACGCTTGCGGTCCTCGGCCATGCTCGCGCCGAGCGGGTTCTGCAGGCTGCTCATGAACCAGCAGGCCTTGATCGGCAACTGCTGGAGACTGGCCTCCAGGCTGGCCAGGTCGATGCCCTCGCGCGGGTGCACGGGGATCTCCACCGCCTTGAGTTCCAGGCGCTCGAGCACCTGCAGGGTGGCGTAGAACGCCGGCGCCTCGATGGCCACCAGGTCGCCGGGGCGGGTCACGCACTGCAGGCACAGGTTGAGCGCCTCCATGGCGCCGGTGCTGATGACCAGCTCCTCCAGCGGCAGCATCACCCCGCTGACCATGTAGCGCAGGGCGATCTGTCGGCGCAGGTCGGCGTTGCCCTCGGTCATGTCGGCGATCACACCGCGGGGCGACAGCTCGCGCACCGCGTGGCTCATCGAGCGTGCCAGGCGGGCGAGGGGGAACAGGTCGGGGCTGGGGAAGGCCGAGCCGAACGGCACGGTGTTCGGGTCCTTCAGCGAACCGAGCACCGAGAACACCAGTTCGCTGACGTCGACCACGCTGGTCTGCGCCTCGCGGGCGCTGATGCCGGGCTCCGGCAGCGGGCGCTGGGCCAGCTCGCGGACGAAGTAGCCCGAGCGTGCGCGGGCCACGATCAGCCCGCGACTCTCCAGCAGGTAGTAGGCCTGGAACACCGTCGACGGGCTGACCCCGTAGGTGCTGCTGGCATGCCGCACCGAGGGCACCCGTTGCCCGGGAGCGAGGATGCCGGAGCGGATCAGCTCGGCGATCTCGTCGGCGAATTTCTCGTAGCGTTTCATCTTGTCCGGGCTCAGCGGCCTGCGGATGGGCGTGAGGTAGTCTAACTGCTTGCCGCTGCTCATGGCTTGGCTCCGGGGGTTGGGCTGGCACCTGGCTTGTAGGGGCGAATTCTTTCGCCTTGCTGCGGTCGTTGGCGAATGAATCCGCCCCTACAAGGAGCATCAGCGATGGCGCGGCGACACGAAGGTGCTGTTGGCGACGACGCGCACCGCGGGATCGTCCAGATCCGCCACCGTGAAGCGCAGTGGCGTGGTGCTCGCCTCGGCGCGCCCTTCGGTCAGCGCCACGCTCAGCGCCACGTCGACTATCTCCCCGGGCGCCAGCTGCAGCTCCTCGGCGCCCTGCAGCACGAAGGCCCCGGGCTCGACCAGCGAGATCGCATAGCGGTGCGCCTGCTGGGTCTTGTTGATCACCTTGAGGCGGTAGATGTTCTCGATCTGCCCGGCGCTGTTCTCGCGGTACAGGCCGCGGTCCTTGGTCACGTCCAGAGACACCAGCGGCCGTGCGTCGAGGGCCCAGCCGAAGGCGCCGAACATCAGCAGCAGCGCCGCGGCGTAGCCGACCAGGCGCGGGCGCAGCCAGCGGGTCCGGCCGCCGGTCAGCTCGCGCTCGGAGCTGTAGCGCACCAGGCCGCGGGCGTAGCCCATCTTGTCCATGATGCTGTCGCAGGCGTCGACGCAGGCGCCGCAGCCGATGCATTCCAGCTGCAGACCGTCGCGGATGTCGATGCCGGTCGGGCAGACCTGCACGCACAGGGTGCAGTCGATGCAGTCGCCGAGGCCGAGGGCCCTGGGATCGGCTTCCTTCTTGCGTGCGCCACGGCTTTCGCCGCGTGCGGCGTCGTAGGAGACCACCAGGGTGTCGGCGTCGAACATCACGCTCTGGAAGCGCGAGTAGGGGCACATGTCGCGGCACACCTTCTCGCGCAGCCAGCCGGCGTTGAGGTAGGTAGCGGCGGCGAAGCAGAACACCCAGAAGGCGGCGGTGGCATCGAGCTGCAGGGTGAACAGGTCGTGCACCAGCGCGCGGATCGGCGTGAAGTAGCCGACGAAGGCCAGCGCGGTGACCAGGCTGACCGCCAGCCACAGGCCATGCTTGGCGCCGCGGCGCAGCAGTTTCTCGGCCGACCAGGGCGCGGCGTCCAGCTTGACGCGCTGCTGGCGGTCGCCCTCGGTGACCTTCTCCGCCCACATGAAGATCCAGGTCCACACGCTCTGCGGGCAGGCGTAGCCGCACCACACCCGCCCGGCGGCCACGGTGATGGCGAACAGGCCGAAGGCGCAGATGATCAGTAGCGCCGAGAGCAGGATGAAATCCTGCGGCCAGAAGGTGGCGCCGAAGATGTAGAACTTGCGCCCGGCCAGATCCCAGAGCACCGCCTGGCGCCCGTTCCAGTTCAGCCAGGCGGTGCCGAAGAACAGCAGGAACAGCGCGCCAGCGCCAGCCAGGCGCAGGTTGCGGTACAGGCCGGTGAAGCTGCGGGTGTGGATCGGACCGCCGGCCTGGGCGGGTGTCAGGCGCGTGGCGCGCGGCTCGACTGTCTCGACGATCCGGGCGGGAATGCGTTCGCTCATGGGATGGCTCCAAAGGGCCTGCAAAAGATGGGGCCATGATCGGAGATCGACTGCCGGGGAAACAGGCTCAGATCCATCGATAAAAAGCGGATCAGATGAGATTGGGCGACCGGCAACAGCTGCCGCACACATGGTCTGATACGGTTTTTTTGGCGGGATCTGACGCTGTTTTTGCGCGCTCCCGCTGGGCATAGTCGCCGCCCTGAGTGCCCGTTGCCGCGACGGCGCGGGCCGGCCGGACGAGGTAGCCCATGTACCAATACGACGAATATGACCGCGCCCTGGTGCTCGAGCGCGTCGCGCAGTTCCGCGACCAGATCGCCCGGCGCCTGAGCGGCGAGCTGAGCGAGGAGGAGTTCCTGCCGCTGCGCCTGCAGAACGGCCTGTACCTGCAGAAGCACGCCTACATGCTGCGCGTGGCCATCCCCTACGGCACGCTGTCGGCGGATCAGCTGCGCACCCTGGCGTACATCGCCCGCCACCATGATCGCGGCTACGGCCACTTCACCACCCGGCAGAACATCCAGTTCAACTGGATCGAGCTGGAGCAGGTCGGCGACATCCTCGAACGTCTGGCCGAGGTGGAGATGCACGCCATCCAGACCTCGGGCAACTGCGTGCGTAACATCACCACCGAGGCCTTCGCCGGGGTCGCCGCCGACGAACTGCTCGACCCGCGCCCGCTGGCCGAGATCCTCCGCCAGTGGTCGACGGTCAACCCGGAGTTCCTCTACCTGCCGCGCAAGTTCAAGATCGCCATCTGCTCGGCCGAGCAGGACCGCGCGGCGATCATGATGCACGACATCGGCCTGTACCTTTACCGCGACCAGGCCGGCGAGCTGCTGCTGCGGGTGATGGTCGGCGGCGGCCTCGGGCGCACGCCGATCCTCGCCCAGCAGGTGCGCGAGGCGCTGCCCTGGCGCCACCTGCTGTCCTACGTCGAGGCCATCCTGCGGGTGTTCAACCGCCACGGCCGGCGCGACAACAAGTACAAGGCGCGGATCAAGATCCTGGTCAAGGCGCTCGGCGTCGAGGCCTTCGCCCGTGAGGTGGAGGAGGAGTGGCAGCACATCAAGGACGGCCCGGCCGAGCTGACCGAGGCCGAGTACCGCCGCGTCGCCGCCCACTTCGCGCCGCCGGCCTATGCCGTATTGGATGATGCCGACCTCGGCTACGGCAGCGCGCTGGCCGGCGATGCCGCGTTCGCCCGCTGGGCCGAACACAACCTGCAGGCGCACAAGGTGGCGGGCTACGCCGCGGTGGTGCTGTCCACCAAGCCCGGGCCGGCCATGCCGCCGGGCGACGTCACTGCCGAGCAGATGGAGGGCGTCGCCGAGCTGGCCGAGCGCTACGGCTTCGGCGAGATCCGCATCGCCCACGAGCAGAACCTGGTGCTGCCCGACGTGCGCAAGGCCGACCTGTACGCCGTTTGGCAGCGCGCCGGCGAGCTGGGTCTGGCCACGGCCAACATCGGCCTGCTCACCGACATCATTGCCTGCCCCGGCGGCGACTACTGCTCGCTGGCCAACGCCAAGTCGATCCCCATCGCCCAGGCCATCCAGGAGCGTTTCGCCGACCTCGACCACCTGCACGATCTGGGCGAGCTGAGCCTGAACATCTCCGGCTGCATGAACGCCTGCGCCCACCACCACATCGGCAACATCGGCATCCTCGGCGTCGACAAGAACGGCAGCGAGTGGTACCAGGTCACCATCGGCGGCGCCCAGGGCAAGGCCAGCGCACTGGGCAAGGTGATCGGCCCGGCGTTCGGCGCCGAGCAGATTCCCGAGGTGATCGAGCGGCTGGTCGACACCTTCGTCGCCTACCGCGAGGGCGATGAGCCCTTCGTCGACACCGTGCAGCGCATCGGCCTGGAGCCGTTCAAGGAGCGCGTGTACCGCCAGACGGAGGCTTCGGCATGAACAACCTGATCAAGCTGGGCGCGGAGGGCGCACGCCTGGTCGCCGACGACCCCTGGAGCTGGGTGCGCGAACCGCTAGAACCGCTGCCGGACGGCCCGCTGCTGCTGCCGCTGGCGCTGTGGAGGGAGCGGCAGAGCGCGGACGTGCTGGCCGGGCGCGCCGATACCCACGACGGTATCTGGCTGGCACCCGACGACGAGCCGGAGGAGCTGGCGCCCTGGCTGGCCGGTCTGCCGCTGATCGCCCTGGAGTTCCCCAGCTTCCGCGACGGCCGCGCCTACAGCCAGGCCTACCTGCTGCGTACGCGGCTGGGCTGGCAGGGCGAGCTGCGCGCCGTCGGCGACGTGCTGCGCGACCAGCTCAGCCACATGCGCCAGTGCGGCTTCGACGCCTTCGCCGTGCGCGAGGACAAGTCGGCCGCCGACGCGCTCAAGGGCCTGAGCGGCATCAGCGTGCTGTACGGCCGCTCGGTGCTCGAGCCGCGCCCGCTGTTCCGCCGGCGCAGTGGCGCAGACGCGGAGGAGTAGGGCATGAGCGTGCATGGCCTGCTGCTGCGCTGGGGGCGGGGCGGCGAGCAGGGGCTGGATTTCTCCGGGATGGCCGCCAACATCCGGGACAACCCGCTCAGCTACGGGTTGGCCTTTGCCGGTGCCATCTCTGGGCGGCCTATTGCACGGTGACCGCGCGGATTGCCGGCGGCAAGAATGGCATCACCCTGTTCTTCATGCTGACGGCGCTGGTGCTGTGGGGCAAATACCTGCTCACCGGCGGGGTGCCATGGACTTCAGCTCCCAGTCGACGATCTACCTGGCGCCCGCCGCGACAGGACCGGGTTCAGATGCCGAACCTGAGGGTGGTGATGGCGAGGGCTCCGACCAGCAGCCAGCCGAGTCCGGAGGTGACGGCGAGGGCCATGCCGCCCAGCCAGATGCCCAGGGCGATCTCCCAGGCCAGGCGCCGCTCGCGGCGCGGCGCCGGGGCACGGCGTGGATAGTCGTCGTAGTCGTCTTCGTCTCGGAGTGCGCGCATGCTTGCTTCACCGCAGGGTGGTTCGATTTCGGGCGCGGACGGTAGTCAATTTCCGCTTCGCCTGCAATCGGTGCCTGGCGTATTCAGCCCGCGTGCCGCTTGGCATACATCCGGCACTCGGCCAGCAGCGCCAGCAGGTTGGGGTCGCGCTCGCGGCTCTTGAGGAACACCACGCCGATCTGCTGCTGCAGGCGGTAGCGCGCCTGCAGGGGAATCAGCCGCACGCGGTTCTCGTACACCGCAGCGATGCGCCCGGGCAGCAGGGCGTAGCCGACCCCGGAGCTGACCATGCTGAGCAGGGTGAAGATGTCGTTGACCTGCATCGCCACCCTGGGCGCGAAACCGGCCTGCTGGAACACGCGCTGGGCGTCCTGGTGGGTGGCGAAGCCCTGGGTCAGGGTGATGAAGGTGGCCTCGCTGAGGTCGGCCAGGTCCACCTCGGCCTGTCTGGCGAACGGCGAGTCGGTGGGCACGGCGAGGAATATGTCGTCGCTGAACAGCGGCAGCGACTCGCAGTCCGGGTCGGCCACGCTGTCGTTGAGCGACACCAGGATGGCGTCCAGTTCGAGGTTCTTCAGCCTGTACAGCAGGTCGACGTTGGAGCCGAGGATCAGGTCGATGTTCAGCTCGCTGCGCCGCAGCTTGAGGCCCATGATCAGCTGCGGCACGGTCTTCACCGTCAGCGAGTAGAGCGCGCCGAGCTTGAAGCGCTCGGCGGAGAAGCCGGCCGCCTCGCGGGTCAGGCGCACGGTGTCGAGCATGTCGGCGACCAGCTTCTGCGCGCGGTCCTCCAGCACGTGGGCGCTCTCCAGCGGGGTGAGCTTGCGTCCCTCGCGCTTGAACAGCGGGCAGCGCAGGGCGCTCTCCAGCGAATGGATGGCGCGGTGCACGCTGACCGTGCTGGTGTCCAGCTCGGCGGCGGCGCGCGACAGGTTGCCGCTGCGCATGAAGGCCAGGAAGATTTCCAGCTTCTTGAAGGTCAGTTCTTCGTCGATCTGCATGGTCGGTTTCGGCGGCGGCGGTGCCCTCGATTGTGCCGCAATCCGGGCGAACCTGCCCGCCCATCGCCTTTCCTGCAATTTCTCCTCAACTGTGCGGTCCAACTGCCTGACTTTGCTGGAAAAAACCTTTACCTGCACGGCAGCCGCGGATACTGTTCGCCCGTACAGGTGCCTGGCGCCTTTTCCCCCATGAACACTGCTGCCGACGCCAGCGCGTCGGCACCGGGCCGTCGTAGCGCGGCCCGCCGCTGGAGACCCCCGGATGTCCGAACACGCCCTTGCCCCGGAGCAGAGCCGCAGCGCGGAGAACGCCCCGCCCGGGGCGACGGACATCGCCGGTTCCGAGCGTCACCCGTGGCCCGGCTATCGCGAAGCCCCCGAACGGCTGGCGGCCTTCTGCCTGCCCGGCCAGGGCGTGTTGGACAAGCTGCTGGCGCTGGCCGGCGAACTGCTCAGGCGCAACGGCCACGACGCCAGCCTGCACGGCTACGCGGCCGCCGATGCCGCGCGCCTCGGCCTGCAGACGGCGGCGCTGTGGAACGTGCTGCTCGGTCTGCGTCTCGACGGCCTGCCACTGCCCGCGCCGCTGACCGAGGCGCAGCGCCTACGCAGCCCGGCGCAGGTCATCCAGGGCCGCAGCGCCAGCGTCCTCGACACGGCATTGCTGTGCGCCGCGCTGCTCGAGCGCCTCGGCCTGCATCCGCTGATCGTGCTGGAGGAGCAGCACGCCTACGCCGGCCTATGGCTGAACGGCGAGGGCGGCTTTCCGCGCATCTGCACCAGCGACGTGCTGGCCCTGCGCAAGCGCGTGCAACTGAAGGAGGTGCTGCTGTTCGACACGGGCCTGCTCGGCCAGGGCGTGCCGTTCAAGGAGGCGATCCGCGCCGCCCAGCAGCGGCTGAATGACGACGAGCGCTTCGTGCTGGTGCTCGATCTCGCCCAGGCGCGCGCCGCGCAGATCCGCCCGCTGGATGCGCCCGCGATGCCGGCCGCCGACCCGCGCGTGCTTGAGGCGCCGGAGCTGGCCGTGCCGGCCGCGGCGGACGACGAGCTGCCCGCCGGTCCGGGCGGGCGCCTGGCGCAGTGGCAGCGCCGCCTGCTCGACCTGTCCCTGCGCAATCCGCTGCTCAACCTGCGCGACAGCAAGGTCGCCATCCCGCTGCTGGCGCCCGATCCTGCCGCGCTGGAGGATCTGCTGGCCGACGGCAGGAGCTTCGCCGTCGATGCGCTGCCCAAGCGTCCCGCCAGCGCTGAAAGCCCCGCCACGCCCGAGGAGGCCGCCGGCCAGGCGCAGGCGGCGCTCGCCGCGCTGGCCAAGGGCCGCCTGTTCGCACCGCTGGAGGCCGACAAGCTCGATGCCACCCTGGTCGAGCTGTACCGCAAGGCGCGCACCGACCTGGAGGAGGGCGGCGCCAACACCCTGTTCCTCGCCATCGGCATGCTGCGCTGGCGGCGTCCCGGCGAGCCGGAGCGCAGCTACCGCGCGCCGCTGATCCTGGTGCCGGTGAGCCTGACCCGCAAGTCGATCAACGCCGGCATCCGCCTCTGCCTCGGCGACGACGAGCCGCGCTTCAACACCACCCTCCTGGAGATGCTGCGCCAGGACTTCGCCCTCGACATCCAGGGCTTCGATGCCCTGCTGCCGACCGACGAGCGCGGCCTGGACATCGCCGGCATCCTCACCCGCCTGCGCCGCGAGGTGCTCGAGCTGGACGGCTTCGAGGTGGTCGACGAGGTGCTGCTGAGCACCTTCTCCTTCGCCAAGTACCTGATGTGGAAGGACCTGGTCGACCGCGTCGAGCAGCTCAAGGACAACCCGGTGGTGCGCCACCTGCTCGACACCCCGCGCGAGCCGTTCGCGCAGAGCGGCGAGTTCGTCGAGCCGCGCGAGCTGGACCGCCGGCTGAGCCCCGAGCAGCTGTTCACTCCGCTGTCCGCCGACTCCTCGCAGCTCGCCGCGGTGGTGGCCGCCGCCGAGGGGCGCAACTTCGTGATGATCGGCCCGCCGGGCACCGGCAAGTCGCAGACCATCGCCAACATGATCGCCCACAACCTGGCCCTCGGCCGCAGCGTGCTGTTCGTCGCCGAGAAGGCCGCGGCGCTGGAGGTGGTCTATCGCCGCCTGCGCGAGCACGGCCTCGGCGAATTCTGCCTGGAGCTGCACTCCAACAAGGCGCGCAAGCAGGACGTGATCCGCCAGCTCGGCGCGGCCTGGCAGGCCGGCGCCGAGCTGGGCCCCGGCGAGTGGGAGCGCGAGACCCAGCGCCTGCGCCTGCTGCGCGACGAGCTCAACCAGCTGGTCAAGGCCCTGCACGAAACCCGCCGCAACGGCCTGAGCATCCGCCAGGCGCTGGCCAGCGCGGTGGCCGGCGCGCAGGTGCCCGAGGTGCGCCTGCGCTGGGCCAGCGCCGACCAGCACGATGCCGCGGCGCGCGAGCTGCTGCTGGCGGTGGCCGAGCGCATCGATCTCAACGCCGCCGAGTTGGGCGACCTCGCCGGCCATCCGCTGGCCTTCGTGCAGATGGAGGAGTGGAGCCTGGCCTGGCAGCAGGCGCTGCTGCAGCAGGCCGAGACCCTGGCGGCACGGGCGCGCACCCTGCAGGGTGCGCTCATCGAGCTGAGCCAGCGCCTCGGCCTGATCCGCCCGCTCAACGGCCGCGGCCAGCTCGCCGCGCTGGAGCAGCTGCTCGACCTGCTGCCGCAGACCATCGGCAAGGAGCTGGGCTTCGCCTTCCAGGCCGACGTGCTGGAGCGCCTCGACGCCCTCAACCGGGCGGTCGGCCTGCTCGAGCGCTTCGCCGTCGCCGAGGCCGGATTGTCGGTGCCCTGGCCGCGCGAGCGCCTGCTGGCCCTCGATCTCGCTGCCATGGAGCGGCGCTGGCGCGAGGCCAGCGAGTGCTGGTGGCCGCTGAAGATCCTCAAGCTGCGCCAGTTCCACGCCTGGCTGCACGAACAGGCCGGCGTCGGCGAGGCCGCGCGGATCGACGCCGATCTGCCGGCGCTGTGCGAGTTGCAGGTGGTCAACGGCGAGCTGCGGCCGCTGCTCGCCCGCCTCGACGGCCTGCCCGGCTGGCGCGGCCTGGACTCCGATGCGCAGCAGCTGCGTGCGCTGGCCGACACCGCCTGGCGCCTGCGCCAGCTGCTCGCCGCGCTGGCCACCGATCCCGAGCAGCTCGCCGCGCTGCGCAGCGGCCTGCGCCTGCTGGTGGTCGACGCCAACGAACTGCTCGCCGCCGATGCCCCGGTCGGCCGCCTGTGCGGCCGCTACCTGCAGCTGCAGGGCGATTTCGCCGAGGCGCTGGAGGAGTTCGCCGGCCTGGCCGGGCGCAGCGTCGACGAGCTGTACAGTCCCGGCCTCGCCGGCCTGGAAAGCCTGCTGGAACTGACCGCCCGCCTGCAGGCCGGCCACGGCCGCCTGCACGCCTGGTGCGCCTGGCTGCGCGTGCGCGGCGAGGCGCTGGCGCTCGGCCTGCTGCCGCTGGTCGAGGCCCTCGAGCAGGGCCGCGTGCCGGCCGGCCAGGCGCAGCGCGCCCTGGAGGTCAACTACGCGCGCTGGTGGCTGGTGCAGAAGATCGACGCCACCCCGGCGCTGCGCAACTTCGTCTCGGTCGAGCACGAGCGCAAGATCGCCAGCTTCCGCGCCCTCGACGACCGCGTGCGCGAGATCACCGCGCAGTGCATCCGCATGCGCATCCGCCAGGGCCTGGTCGACCGCGAGGACGCGCAGAAATCCAGCGAATTCGGCATCGTCCGCCGCGAACTGGAGAAGAAGACCCGCCACAAGCCGCTGCGCCAGCTGCTCGCCGAGGCGCCCAGCGCCATCGGCGCGCTGACGCCCTGCCTGCTGATGTCGCCGCTGTCGATCGCCCAGTACCTGCCGGCCGGCCAGGCCTTCGACCTGGTGATCTTCGACGAGGCCTCGCAGATCACCGTGTGGGACGCCATCGGCGCCATCGCCCGCGGTCGGCAGACCGTGGTGGTCGGCGATCCCAAGCAGCTGCCGCCGACCAGCTTCTTCGCCGCGGCGCAGGCCGGCGAGGAGGAGGGCAGCGACGACGAGGATCTGGAGAGCATCCTCGACGAACTGCTCGGCGCCAACCTGCCGACCGTGGGCCTGTCCTGGCACTACCGCTCGCGCCACGAGAGCCTGATCGCCTTCTCCAACCACCGCTACTACAAGGGCGGGCTGATCACCTTCCCGTCGCCGGCCACCGAGGACCGCGCGGTCAACCTGCAGTACGTCGCCGGCAGCTACGACCGCGGCGGCAGCCAGACCAACCGCGCCGAGGCCGACGCCGTGGTCGCCGAGATCGAGCAACGGCTGGAGAACGTCGAGCCGGGCAAGCTGACCCTCGGCGTGGTCACCTTCAACCAGAAGCAGCAGACCCTGATCCTCGACCTGCTGGACGCCGCGCGGCGGGCCAACCCGGCGCTGGATCGCCACTTCGACGAGGCGCTGATCGAGCCGGTGTTCGTCAAAAACCTCGAATCGGTGCAGGGCGACGAGCGCGACCTGATCCTGTTCAGCACCACCTTCGGCCCGGACAGCCTCGGCCTGGTCAGCATGAACTTCGGCCCGCTGAACAAGAGCGGCGGCGAGCGCCGCCTCAACGTGGCGATCACCCGTGCGCGCAGCGAACTCAAGGTGTTCACCAGTCTGCGCCCGGAGCAGATCGACCTGTCGCGCACCGCCGCCGAGGGAGTGAAGGATCTGCGGCACTTCCTCGAATTCGCCGAGCGCGGCGCACGGGCGCTGGACGAGGCGGTGCACGGTTCGGTCGGCGGCTTCGACTCGCCGTTCGAGGAGGCGGTGGCGCGCGCCCTGGCCGAGAAGGGCTGGGTGCTGCACCCGCAGGTCGGCGTATCGCGCTTTCGCATCGACCTTGGCGTGGTCGATCCTGACGCGCCGGGGCGCTATCTCGCCGGCATCGAGTGCGACGGCGCCACCTACCACCGCTCGGCCACCGCCCGCGACCGCGACAAGATCCGCGAGAGCGTGCTGCGCGGCCTCGGCTGGGAGATCCTGCGGCTGTGGTCCACCGACTACTGGCTCGACCCCGCCGGTAGCCTCGACAAGCTCGACCAGCAGCTGCGCAGGCTGCTGGAGCGGCAGCGGGCGAGCGTCAAGGCGTCGGTGTAACGGCGTAGGGTGGGCAACTCGCGCAGCGATTGCCCACCGTTGGCCACGCTGGTGGACAAGGCTGCTCCGTTGTCCACCCTACGCTGCTCGACACCTGCGTAGGGTGGAAAACTCGCGTAGCGATTTTCCACCTTGAGCGGCTCCGCCGGTAGGAAATGCCGGTGGCTGTTTCCCACCCTGCCTTCTGGTGCGCACGGCGCACCCTACCCGGCACACGCCGTAGGGTGCGCCGTGCGCACCGTTTTCAGCCGACCACGCGCAACGCGCTCGCCCCGTTGCCCTGGCGCTGCACGCGGATCTGCACCGGGATGCGCTCGTGCATCTCCTGCACGTGGGAGATCACCGCCACCTTGCGGCCCTGGGCCTGCAGGTTGTCCAGCGCGTCCATGGCCAGTTGCAGCGACTCGGGGTCGAGGCTGCCGAAGCCCTCGTCGATGAACAGCGACTCGATGCGCAGCTTGCTCGACGCCATCGACGCCAGGCCCAGCGCCAGGGCCAGCGAGACCAGGAAGGTCTCGCCGCCGGACAGCGAATGCACCGAGCGCAGCTCGTCGCCCATCTCGGTATCCAGCACCAGCAGGCCCAGCGCGCTGCCGCCGCGCTGCAGGCGGTAGCGCCGGGCCAGCTGGCGCAGCTGCAGGTTGGCGTGCTGCACCAGCAGGTCGAGGTTGTAGCCCTGGGCGATCTTGCGGAAGGTGGCGCCGTCGGCCGAGCCGATCAGCGCGCTGATCCGCCCCCAGCGCAGGTGTTCGGCCTGTGCGGCGGCGATGCGTTCGAGCAGCTCGCGGCTCTGCTGGCGGCGGCGGTCGTCCTCGACCAGCGAGGCGCGCAGGTCGGTGGCCTGCTGTTCGGCCTGCTCGCAGCGCAGGCGCTGCTCGTCCAGCGCCAGCTCCAGGGCGGCCGGCTCGGGGGCTGCGTCGACCCTGGCCAGATGCGCGGTCAGTTGCTGGCTGCGCTCGTCCAGGCGCACCCGGCCCTGGGTCACGGCATCCTCGGCGGCCTTCAGCTGCTCGCGCAGCAAGGCGAGATCGCCGGCCGGGCGGGCCAGCAGGGCGGCGAGGGTGGCGTCGTCCAGCTGCGGGTGGCCGGCGCGCCAGGCGCTCAGTTCACGCTGCAGGTCGGCCTGCTCGGTGTGCAGCGCCTGTTGGCGCTGGCGCAGGTTGTGTCCCTCGCCGGCGAGTTTGATCTGCTGCTGGCGGGCCTGCTGCAGCGCCTCGCCGGCGGCGTTGGCGGCAGCGCGGGCCTGGCTTTCCGCCTGCTCCAGCTGGCGTTGCCAGGCGGCCGCGCTGGGCTGTTCGCCCAGGCACTGGCGCAGGCTGGATTCGGCCGTTTGGCGCAGTTGCTCCAGTTCGCCCAAGCGGGCGCTGCAGGCCTGCAGCGCCCGTTGGCGATGGGACTGGTCGTTGCGTTCCTTGTCCAGAACGGTCTGCCGCTCGCGGTATTCCGCGTCCAGCTCGCGCTGCTCGTCCAGCTGCTGCAGGCGTTCCGCCACCTGGCGGTCCAGTTCCATGAAGCTGCGCGCCGGCTCGGCCTGCCAGCGTTGCAGCCAGTCGCCGGGCAGCAGGTCGGCGAAGGTCTGCAGCTCGGCGGTCAGGCGCTGCTGGTCGGCGGTAAGCCGCTGGCGCTGGTGCTCCAGCTGCTGGCGGGCGGTCTCGCTGGCCTTGTCGGCCGCCCGCAGCTGGTCCTGCAGCTGTTCGCTGCGCCGCTGCTGGGCCAGCAGCTCGCCCTGGCGCTGCTCGGCCTGCTGGATGGACTGGCGCAGTTCGGCCAGTTGTCCGGCCAGCCAGGCGCTGCGCTGCGCGGCCGGCTGGGCGAGCAGTGCGTCGTGACTGGCGAGCGTGGCGTCCAGCGCCGCGAGTTCGCTGCCGATGCGTTGCTGTTCCTGAGCGGCGTCGGCCAGTTGGCGCTCCAGTCCCTTGTATTCGGCGGCCAGCCCGGCGCGCTGTTCGCGGAGCCGGTCGACCTGCTGCCGGGCGCGGCTGGCTTCGGCCTCGTCCTGGCTGGCGAGGGCGGCGAGCAGCGCATCGCCGTGGTGATACGGGTGCTCGGCGCTGCCGCATACCGGGCAGGGCTCGCCGTCCTGCAATTGCGCGCGCAGCGCCTCGACGCTGGCGCTGCGCGCCAGGCGCTGGCGTTCCAGCAGCTCGAGGGTGACCTTGAGCGCCTGCTCCGCGTTCTGCAGCTCGGCGCCGACCGCCTTGCCGCTGGCCACGCACTGCTCGCGCTCGGCCTGGAGTTCGGAGCTGCGCGTCTGCACGGTGGCCAGGCTGACGGCCAGCTCCTCGCGGCGCAGCCAGTGGCGTTGCGTCTGGTCGAGGCTGTGCAGTCGCGGGCGCCAGCCGTCGAGCTGTTGCTGCAGGCGGTCGAGCTGCTCGGCGGGGCTGTCGCCGCCCAGTTGCTGTTGCAGGGCGTCGAGCTGCTGGCGGGCGTGGCGCAGCTGCTGCTCTGCCGCCGTGGCGGCAGACTCCAGCGCCGGCAGTTCCTCGCGGCCCTTGCTCAGCTGGTTGGCCAGTTGCACGGCCTGTTGCAGGCGCGGACGGTGGCCGTCCCAGGCGGCGCCCAGCGCGTGCAGGGCGCTGCTGCGCTGCAGGCCCTCGGCCAGTGCGGCCTGCTGGCCGCTCAGGCGGGTCTGCCGTTCCTGCAGTTGCGCCAGCGCGGTTTCCCCGGCGCTCCAGGCGTCGCGCGCCTGCTGCTCGGTCTGCTGCGCCCGGGTCAGCTCCTGCTGCAGTTCGGTCAGGCGCTGCTCCTCGCCGTAGGCCTGGCGCAGCGGCGCCTCGGCCTGCTGGCGGGCCTGCTCGGCGGTTTCCTGTGCGGCTGCAGTCTGTCGGGCAGCCGCTTCCCGCTCGCCCAGGCGCTGCTGCAGCGCCTGCTGCTGCTCGCCATGGCGCTGCAGGTCGGATTCCAGTCCGGCCAGCAGCGGCCCCAGCTCGCCCTGGCGGGCAAAGCGGTGGCGCTCGGGGGCGAGCTGTTCGAGCAGCGCGAGGGTCTGGCGTTCGCCGGCCAGGCTCGCCTGATGGGCGAGGGCGGCGTCCAGCTGGCCCTGCGCCGCCTGCTGCTCGGCCTGCAGGCGATCACGCTCGGCCAGCCACTGGCGCTGCTGCTGCAGATTCTGCAGGGCGGCCTGCTCGGCCTTGAGCCGGGCGGCGGCATCGGCGTGCTGCTGCTCCAGTGCCTGGCGCTCCTCGTCGGCCAGCGGGCGGATGCCGCCGGCCTGGCGCTCCAGCTCCTCCAGCGCTTCGCGGGCGCGCTTGGCGGCGGCGTAGGCGGCCTTGCCGATGCGGCTGTACACGCCGGTGTCGGTGAGCTTCTCCAGCAGTTCGCCGCGCTGGTTGTCGTCGGCCTTGAGGAAGGCGCTGAACTCGCTCTGCGCCAGCAGCACGGCGCGGGTGAACTGCTGCAGGTTAAGGCCCAGGCGCTGCTCCATCTGCTCGGCGAACTCGCGCTTGGCGGTGGCCAGCAGCTGGTCGCCGTCCAGGTCGCGCAGGCTCTGCTGGCTGTTCTGCAGCTTGCCGCTGGCCTTGTCGCGGGCGCGGCGCACTTCCCAGCGGGCCCGGTAACGCTTGCCGTCGACGCCGACGAAGTCCACCTCGGCAAAGCCGCCGCTGGCGCCGCGGCGCAGCAGGTTGCGGCCGTCGTCGCTGCCGAGGGCCTCGTTGTCGCTGCCGTCCGGCACCTTGAGGGCAGCCCTGGCGTGCTGCAGGCGCGGCGTCTCGCCGAACAGCGCCAGGCACAGGGCGTCGAGCAGGGTGCTCTTGCCGGCGCCGGTCGGCCCGGTGATGGCGAACAGCCCGGCGCTGGCCAGCGGCTCGGCGGTGAAGTCGACTTCCTGCTCGCCGGCCAGCGAGGCGAGGTTCTTCAGGCGGATGGCGAGGATCTTCATGCCGGCTCTCCTTCGAGTTCCACGGTCTGCAGCAGGGTCAGGAAGTCCTCCAGCACCTGGGCGTCGGCCTCGCTGCCGTATTCGGCCTGCCAGCTGCGGCGGAACAGCTCCTGCGGGTCGAGCTGGTCGAGGCCGACCAGCGGGGCGGCTTCCTCGCCGCGTCCGCGGTATTCGCTGGCGATGCGCACCAGGCGGCAGCCCTTGCCGTCCAGCGCCGCCTCGATCTGCTGGCGCAGGTCGGGCTGCGGCTGCTCCAGCTGCACGCGCACCTCCAGCCAGGGCTGGCGTTCGCGCTCAAGCGCGCTGGCGGGCAGGGCGGCGAGCTGTTCCAGCACCTCGGCAAGGGGCGCTGGGCCGATGCGCAGCATGTCCACCGCGCGCGGCACGCGGATCGCCTCGACGCCGTGCAGCGCGGCGCCGTCCAGCTCGACCAGCAGCACCTGATGCGGATAGTTGACCTCGGCGAACGACAGCGGCAGCGGCGCGCCGCTGTAGCGGATGCGTGGTTGACCTGAGACCTGCTGCGGCTTGTGCAGGTGGCCGAGGGCGACGTAGGCGATGGCTTCGGGGAACAGGCTGGCCGGCAGCGCCTCGGCGTTGCCGATCACGATGTTGCGCTCGGAGTCCTCGGACACCGCCGCCCCGGCCATGTGCGCGTGGCTGACCGCCACCAGTGCCTGCTGCGACGTGCGGCGCGCCTCGGCGGCGGCGATCAGCTCGCGGTGCACCCGCTCGATGCCGGCCAGGTAGTCGTCGCCCACCGCACCGCCGGTCACTTCGGCCGGGCGCAGGAACGGCAGCGCCAGGCACCAGGCACCGATCTCGCCGTCCTCGCGGTGCAGCGGCAGCAGCAGGCGGTCGCTGTCCAGCGCGTCCTCGTCCAGCCACTCGACGCGGCCGAGGGCGTGGGCGTTGAGGCGGCGCATCAGCGGCGCCGGCAGCTCGATGCGCCCGCCCGAGTCGTGGTTGCCGGCGATCATCACGATGTCCAGGCGCGGCAGGCGGCGGTGCGCCTCGACCACGAAGTCGTACAGGCGCTCCTGGGCCCTGAGCGGCGGGTTGACGGTGTCGAAGAGGTCGCCGGCGATCAGCAGGGCGTCGGCCCGCTGGTCCACCAGGGTATCGAGCAGCCAGGCGAGGAAGGCGGCGTGTTCGCAGTCGCGGTCCTGGCCGTGCAGGGTCTGCCCCAGGTGCCAGTCGGAGGTGTGGATCAGGCGCATGGTTCGCTCCCTCAAGGCATGCGCAGCAGCCAGGCGGCTGCGGCGATCGCCAGCATGTGCAGCGGATAGAAGAAGTAGGCCCAGCGGCCGACCGCCGGGACGCGCAGGGTCACCGGCAGCGCCGTGCGCAGCAGCCACAGGCCGAGCGGCAGGGCCGCGAGGCAGGCACCGGCGATCAGCCAGTCGCGCGGCTCTCCGGCCTGCAGGGCGGCGGACAGCCGCGGGGTCAGGTTGGCCAGCAGCACCGTCAGGGTCGCCAGCGCCGGCCACGGGCCGCCGCGCTGCAGGGCGAGCAGGCACAGGGTCGGCAGCAGCACGCCGAGCATCCCGTAGGTCAGGCTGGCGTGCAGCCAGGCGGCGCCGGCGGCGAGCAGGCCGGCGAGCAGCAGCGGTCCGCGCTGCAGGGCGTTGCAGCCCCAGGCGATGCCCCAGCCGATGGCCAGGCTGACCAGGATATTGAACTTGTGGGTGTTGCCCAGCATCAGGTCGTGGGCCGGCTCGCTGAGCACGGCGAACAGCAGCAGGGCGCCGAGATGCCGGCGCTCGCTGGCGCCGAACGCGCCGGCCGGGCGGCGCGCCAGGTTGGCGGCCAGTGCCAGGCAGAACAGCGGGAAGGCCAGCCGGCCGGGGACGAAGCTCCAGCCGAGCAGGGCGTGGCCGGGAATCAGGAAGCGCAGGTGGTCGACGGCCATGCTGGCCAGCGCCAGCCACTTGACCAGGTCGAGGCCGCGCTCGCGCGCCTGCGGCAGCGACGGCGAACTCGGCGCATGGGCATCGGCAGCGACCGCCACGGCGCAGCCTGCGGATCAGTCGCCGCGGTATTCGCAGCCGCTGGTGCAGGTCTCGTGCACGCGCACCCGCGACAGTTCCGGCAGCAGCGGCTTGAGCTGCTGCCAGATCCACTTCGAGAGGTTCTCGCTGGTGGGGTTCTCGAGGCCGGGGATGTCGTTCAGATAGTAGTGGTCGAGGCGGTCGTAGATCGGCTTGAAGATCGCCTTGATCTCGGAGAAATCACGGATCCAGCCGGTGTAGGGATCGACTTCGCCCTCGATGTAGATCGCCACGCGGAACGAATGGCCGTGCAGGCGCCCGCACTTGTGACCCTCGGGAACGTGGGGCAGGAGATGGGCGGCTTCGAAGGTGAATTCCTTGAACAGTTCCACGGCGACACTCACGGGCTGGAAAAAACCGCGACAGTCTACCAGCTTTGCCGGCGGCATTCCCCGCACTGCCGCCCGTCGGCAAACGGGTGTTTTTCCCCGGCCGGGCACTGATGGCCACTTGGCAGCGTCCGCGCTGGACTATGTTTGTGACAGAGCACACAGGGAACCGTGCGGGAAGACAGCCGGGGGCAAGTGGAGGGGGCTGTCCTCCCGCCATAATAAAAAACAAGGGGATGGTGATGGTGTCGGGTCCGCAACCATTCAATCTGCTCAGATGGTTCTCGCTGGTCAGCTTCGGCCTGATCGCCGCGGTCGCCGTGTCGCTGGCGATCAGCGCAACGCGCTACGCCGTCGTCGAGAGCATCGAGCGCGACGCTCTGCTTACCGCCCAGTTCATCCGCGCCCTCACCGAGGGCGAGATCCGCCATGCCAACTTCGGGCCGGGCGTGACCATGGGCGAGTTCCTCGATTCCCGCGAGGATGGCTCGGCGGACGGTATCGACCGCCTGCATCTGGAGCGGGTGCGCCGCGAGTTCTTCGACCATGTCTCCAGCCTGCCCGATGCCCTGCAGACCAACATCTTCGCTCCCGATCGCACCATCGTCTGGTCGACCAATCCGGAGCTGGTCGGCCGTCGCCTGCTCGACCGCGAGGAGCTCGAGCAGGCATTCGAGGTCAAGACCCATGTCGCCCACGCCCATTGGCGGGTGGAAGGCGGCCGCACCGAGCAGCAGTTCATCCGCAGTCCCCAGGGCCTCTATTTCGAGAACTACATCCCGCTGACGGACAATGCCGGCAACGTGGTGTCGGTGGTGGAGATCTACAAGGAGCCGGCCGACCTGATCGCGCGCATGGAGCGAGCCTACCTGCTGCTGTGGCTGGCGGCGGGGCTGGGCGGCGGGCTGATCTATCTCGGCCTGTTCTGGATCGTGCGGCGCGCCTCGCGGCTGCTGGCCGCGCAGCAGCACCAACTGATCGAGAACGAGACCCTGGTGGCCCTCGGCGAGATGTCCTCGGCAGTAGCCCACGGCCTGCGCAATCCGCTGGCGGCCATCCGCACCAGTGCCGAACTGGCGCTGGACCTGGACTGCTCGCCGGCGCGCAAGAACATCCACGACATCGTCCTGCAGGTCGACCGCCTGTCGAAATGGGTGCGCGAGCTGCTGCTGTGCTCCAGTCAGCTCAACGACGAGCACGAGGCGGTGGACCTGGTCGGCGCGGTCAACGAGGTGCTGAACACCTTCGAGCCGCAGATCGCCAAGGCCGGCATCCAGCTGGAGTGGTCGCCGGCGGCGGCGCCCAAGGTGCTCAGCCATCCGGTGCTGCTCAACCAGGCGCTCAACAGCGTGCTGGCCAACGCCCTCGAGGCGATGCCCAAGGGCGGACGCCTGCGCCTGGAGCTGACCCGCGACCAGCGCCGCAAGCGGCTGATCCTGAGCGTCAGCGACACCGGTATCGGAATGAGCGAGCAGCAGCAGGTGCTGGCGTTCAAGCCGTTCTATTCGACCAAGCGCGGCGGGCTGGGGGTCGGCCTGTCGCTGGTCAAGCGGATCATGGAGCGATTCGGCGGCGCGGTCAGCCTGACCAGCCGCGAGCAGGTAGGCACCCATGTGTGCCTGAGCTTCAGGGTGGCCGAGGGAGGCTGACGTCGTGGAGCACAGCGTACTGATCGTCGAGGACGACGAAACCCTGGCGGACAACATCCGCACCTACCTCGAGCGCAAGGGCTACGAGGCGCAGGTCTGCTCCAGTGCCGAACAGGCGCTGGATTGCCTGGCCTGCCAGCATCCCGACGTGCTGCTCACCGATCACTGCCTGCCGGGGATGACCGGCATCGAGCTGATCCGCCAGGTGCGCAGCCTGGACGCCCAGGTGAAGACGGTGATGATGACCGCCCACGGCAACATCGAGTGCGCCGTCGAGGCCATGAAGGCCGGCGCCTACGACTTCCTCACCAAGCCGGTGGTGCTGGCCGAGCTCAAGCTGCTGATCGAGCGGGCCATCGAGACCCGCCAGCTCGAGCATCGTCTGTCCTTCTACCAGCATCGCGACGCCCGCGGCGCCGGGCTGGACGCGCTGATCGGCGAGTCGGCGCCGATGCGGGCGCTCAAGGCGATGGTGCACCAGGTGCTGGATGCGGAAAGCCACATGACCGACAGCGACCTGCCGGTGGTGCTGATCAACGGCGAGACCGGCACCGGCAAGGAGCTGATCGCCCGCGCCCTGCACTACGACGGCGTGCGTCGCGACGGGCCGTTCGTCGAGGTCAACTGCGCCTCGATCCCCTCGCACCTGCTGGAGGCCGAGCTGTTCGGTCACGAGAAGGGCGCCTACACCGACGCCAAGGAGCGCCGTGCCGGCCTGGTCGAGGCCGCCGACGGCGGCACCCTGTTCCTCGACGAGGTGGGCGAGATCGACCTGGCGCTGCAGGCCAAGCTGCTCAAGCTGCTGGAGGACCGCACCATCCGCCGCCTGGGCTCGGTCAAGGAGCGCAAGGTCGACCTGCGCATCATCAGCGCCACCAACTGCGACCTGGAGCAGATGGTCAGGGACGGGCGGTTCCGCCGCGACCTGTTCTACCGCCTGCGCATCATCGCCATCCAGGTGCCGCCGCTGCGCGAGCGCGGTGGCGACGTTCTCACCCTGGCCCGCCATTTCCTCGCCCTGCACGGCCGCCGCTACGGCAAGTCCGACCTGCAGTTCACCGTCGAGGCCGAGGCCCTGCTGAGAAGCTACGACTGGCCGGGCAACGTGCGCGAGCTGCGCAACATGCTCGAGCAGACCGTGCTGCTCGCCCGCGGCACGCGGATCACCCCCGACCAGCTGAGCCTGGCGGGGTATCACGACGGCAGTCCCGTCCATGTCGAGGATTGCCCGCCGCCGCTCGCCGCCCCGGTCGATGATGACCCGCCCAGCCTGCCGGAGGTGGAGCGCCAGCTGGTGCTGCGCACGCTGGAGCGCACCGACTGGAACGTCACCAAGTCGGCTCGCCTGCTGGGCCTGAGCCGCGACATGCTGCGCTATCGCATCGAGAAGCTGGGGCTGGAGCGGCCGGATCGGCACCATTAGGCCGGTGCCCGGCACTGGGCGTCAGGGACAGGCGCCTTGCCGTCGACAGGCACGCGGGCTTCTTCGCCGCGCCGGCCTCAGAACCAGAAGCGCACACCGGCGACCAGGCGCGCCTCGCTGACATCCTCGTTGTCTTCGCGCAGCAGGTCGGCGGTGTTGCCGTAGGCGCGCGTCCAGTTCACGCCGATGTAGGGGGCGAACTCGCGGCGGATCTCGTAGCGCAGGCGCAGGCCCAGTTCGAGATCTCTGAAGCCCGAGCCGACGCCACGCTCGGCGTCGTTGCGGCCGTACAGGTTGGCTTCGGCGGCGGGCTGCAGGATCAGCCGGTTGGTCAGCAGGATGTCGTACTCGGTGGAGAGGCGCAGGGCGCTCTGGCCGGCCTCGCCGAGGAAGGCGGTGGCCTCGGTCTCCAGGCCGTACAGCGGCATGCCCTGCACGCCGAAGGCGGCCCAGGTCTGCGGCGAGCCCGGCTTGAAGTCCTGGCGCACGCCGGCCACGGTTTCCCACCAGGGACCGATGGCGTGGCTCCACAGCAGCTGCAGTTCGGCTTCCTCGGTGTGGCCATTGAGCCGCTCGCCCTCGGAGCGGAAGGCCAGGCGGTCGATGTCGCTGCCGATCCAGCCGTTGATATCCCAGCTCAGGGCGCTGCCCGCGTCGGCGTCCTGCCATTCCAGTCGGTCGGCGACGAACAGGTAGTTGATCCCGCCCTGGTGCATGGCGTGCGGCGGCAGGTCGGGGAAGGCGGCGGCGCGGTCCGCGTCGGTCACGGCAGGGACCGGAGCACCCGGGTAGCCGGCGGGGTGGTGGCCGGCGTGCCCGCCGGCACCGGGAGCCGCCTGCGGCTGGTCCTGCATCGGCGGCATGTGCGCATGGCCCATGCCGCCGTGGTACGGCGCCGGCAGGTCGTGTCCCGACTCCGCCTGGGGCGCGGCCGGCGCGTGATGGTCGCCGTGGCTCCCGTGCAGGTGTGCCCCGGGCTCGGCGGCCTGGGCTGTGGCGGCCAGGCCGAGGCCGAGCGCCAGGGTCAGGGGGTAGAGGGGGCGGGGCATTCCGGCGATCTCCTTATTCCTCGACGCGGACTTCGCGGAACATGCCGAGGTCCATGTGCATCAGCATGTGGCAGTGGTAGGCCCAGCGGCCGAGGGCGTCGGCGGTGACGCGGTAGCTGCGGATCGAGCCGGGCGGCATGTCGATGGTGTGCTTGCGCACCTTGAAGTTGCCCTGCTCGTCCTCCAGGTCGCTCCACAGGCCGTGCAGGTGGATGGGGTGGTGCATCATGGTGTCGTTGACCAGCACGATGCGGATGCGCTCGCCGTATTTAAGGCGGATCGGCTCGGCGTGGGCGAAGGGCACGCCGTCGATCGACCAGGAAAAGCGCTCCATGTGGCCGGTCAGGTGCAGCTCGATCGTGCGGCTCGGTGCGCGGCCGTCCGGGTCGGCGAAGCGGCTGCGCAGGTCGGCGTAGGTCAGCACGCGGCGGCCGTTGTCGCGCAGGCCGATGCCCGGATCGTCGAGCTTGGCGGTGGGCGCCATAGTCTGCATGTCGAGCAGCGGATTGCCGCCCAGGGAGTTGTCGTCCTCGCTGGCCGGGTGGCCCTGCATGGCGATGGGCGCCGCCGCGTCGCCATGGCCGCCATGGCCGCCATGCTCGCCGTGGCCCATGTCGGCCATGCTCAGTTCGGGGCGCGGATCGGGCGCCGGCACCGGCGCGCTCAGCCCCTCGCGCACCGCCAGGGTGCCGCGCGCGTAGCCGCTGCGGTCCATCGACTGGGCGAACAGGGTCCAGGCCTCGCGGCTGGCGTCGGGGGTGACGATCACGTCGTAGGTTTCCGCCACGCCCAGGCGGATCTCGTCCACCTCCACCGGCGCGATGTTCTGGCCGTCGGCGGCGACCACGGTGAGCTTGAGGCCGGGGATGCGGAAGTCGAAGTAGGTCATCGCCGCGGCGTTGATCAGGCGCAGGCGGATGCGCTCGCCGGGGCGGAACAGCCCGGTCCAGTTGCCGTCCGGCGCCTGGCCGTTGAGCAGGTAGGTGTAGGTGGCGCCGCTGACGTCGGCGAGATCCGTGGGGCTCATGTTCATCCGCGCCCAGGCCCAGCGCTCGCTCAGGGTGTCGCTCCAGCCGTGGTCGGCGACATCTGTGATGAAGTCGCCGACGGTGCGGCGGTGCTGGTTGTAGTAGTCGGACTGTTTCTTCAGTTTGGCCAGCACCCGCGCCGGATCCTCGTCGGTCCAGTCGGAGAGCATCACCACGTAGTCGCGCTCGTACTGGAACGGCTCGGGCTCGCGCGGGTCGATCACCAGCGGGCCGTAGAGGCCGCGCTGCTCCTGGAAGCCGGAGTGGCTGTGGTACCAGTAGGTGCCGCTCTGCCTGACCTTGAACTTGTATTCGTACAGGCCGTCCGGGGCGATGCCGGCGAAGCTGAAGCCCGGCACGCCGTCCATGTTGGCCGGCAGCAGGATGCCGTGCCAGTGGATTGAGGTGTCCTCCCTGAGGCGGTTGCGCACGCGGATGGTCACGGTGTCGCCCTCGCGCCAGCGCAGCAGCGGCGCCGGCAGGCTGCCGTTGACCGCCACGGCGGTGCGCGCCTTGCCGGTGAGGTCGACCGGCAGCTCGTCGATGGTCAGGTCGAACTGGGTGCCGGCCAGCACGCCCGGCTGGCCGGGCCGGTCCAGCGCCCACACCGGCTGGCGCCACAGGCCGAGGCCGGCGAGCACGCCGCCGGCAGCCAGGCCCTTGAGGAAGGTTCGTCGTGAAGTCAGAGATGGCATGCTGTTCCTGTCCCGTCTTTCCGGGGGCGCGCAGCGGCGCTCCCGGGCTGATCCGCCCGCGGCGGAATTCCCTCGATATGGCCACACCATAGCCGGCGCAAGCTGTCGGGAAGCTGAGACGAAGATTACGCTTTTGTCAGCTTGGCGGTCGGGGAGGGTGACGCGCGCCGCCGGCCCCGCCGCCTCGCGGGCACAGCCATGTGCCATACTGGCTGCAGACGGCGGCTGGAACAGCGCCGCTGTCCGGACATCCTTTCGAGCGCCTCGGCGCCAGGGACTTCGCAGCTTGACCCCATCCCGTCAGATCCGGGATCTTCGGGGCTCAGGCGGTCGATTTCAAAGGACGGAAGCTCATGCCGAACATTCCCGAACACCTGCGCCAGGCCAGCATCGCTTTGCTGGAGAGTAGCGCCGGCAGCTTGAGCCTGCTGCAGGATGCCCTCGAGGCGGCCGGCCTGAAGAACACGCGGGTATTGGCCGATCCCGCGAACGGTCTGGCCTGGCTGCTGGAAAACACCTGGGATCTGCTGCTGCTCGATCTCGACATGTCCCGCCCGGGCGGTTTCGAGATACTGCGGCTGCTGCGCAAGTACCTGCCGGAAAACCAGCCGATACTCGCGGTTTCCTGCCGCAACGACGTGGAGAGCCGCCACCGCGCCCTCGACCTGGGCGTCAGCGACTACCTGTGCAAGCCGGTCGATCACCGCGAGATGCTCCTGCGCCTGCGCAACCACCTCAGCCTCTGGTTCACCCGCCTCGAGCTGGACCAGGAGCGGCGCTGGCTCGAGCAGCGCGTCGAGGAGCACGGCCGCGAGCTCGAGAAGACCACGGAAACCATCGTCCGCTGTCTGGTGCGCGTCACCGAATACCGCGACAACCAGAATGGCCACCACATGATGCGCATCGGCGAGAGCGTCGCCCTGCTGGCGCGTGCCTGCGGCTGCCGGGAGGAGTGGGTCGGCCAGCTGCGGGTGGCCGCGACCATGCACGATGTCGGCATGGTCGGCATTCCCGACTACATCCTGCTCAAGCCCGGCCCGCTCGACGAGGCGGAGACGCAGGTGATGCGCCGGCATGCGCAGCTGGGCCACCAGTTCCTCAGCGACTCCGCGGCCAATCCGCTGCTGCAGCTCGCCGCGGAGGTCGCGCTGCACCATCACGAGCGCTGGGATGGCAGCGGTTACCCCGCGGGGCTCAAGGGCGAGGCCATCCCCCTGTCCGCGCGCATCGTCGCGCTCTGCGACGTGTACGACGTGCTGCGCACCCCGCGGCCGTTCAGGCCGGCGTGGACCGTGAAGGAGGCGCAGCTCTACATCCGCGAGCAGTCGGGGCGGCAGTTCGACCCCGAGCTGGTCCGCCTGATGGACCGGCACATGTTCGAGCAGTTCGAGAGCCTGCGCCTGGTCTGGAGCGATTGAACGCCGGTTTCAGGTAGGCGACGAAGTTGGGGTCGCGGCACTGGGTCTTGCCCGGTGCGTCGGAGATCTTCGCCACCGGCTGGCCGTTGCAGGCGGGCCTCTCCCGGTTCGGCCGTTCACCTGGCCGGGTAGTCGGCCACCACCTCCTCGGTGCCCGCCTTGGTCAGGCCGATCACCTGGTAGGGGTCCCTGCGCGGGCCGTACTCCATGCCCGGCGAGCCGTGCGGCATGCCCGGCACGGCGAGGCCGAGCAGGTCGGGGCGCTGGCGCAGTTCGAGGATCTGCGCCGCCGGCACGTGGCCCTCGACGAACTTGCCGTCGATCACCCCCGTATGGCACGAGGCCAGCCGCGGCGCCACGCCGAGGCGCTGCTTGACCGCCTGCATGTCCGGCTCGACATGGTCGCGCACGGTGAAGCCGTTGCTCTCCAGGTGCTTGATCCAGTCCTTGCAGCAGCCGCAGTTGGCATCGCGATGGACGTCGATGGTCAGGGCGTCGGCGGCCTGGGCGGCGCCGCTGAGCAGCAGGGTAGCGAGGGCGGCGATGCGCAGTCGGGTGTTCATCGGGGACTCCTGTGGAAGGGGATTCAGCGGCAGCCGCAACCGCAGCAGCCGGGCTTCGCAACGTCCGCGGCGGGGGCCGGGGTTGCCAGTTGCGCCGGGTAGCCGGCGTCGTCCAGGGCGGCGAGCAGCGCGGCGCTGTCTGCTTCGCCTTGCACGCGCACGCGGCCGGCCTGCAGGTCGACCTCGACCGCGACGACGCCGGCCAGTGGCTGCAGGGCGGCGGTGACGTGCCGGGCACAAGCGCTGCAGGTCATGCCCTGGACGTTCAGTTCGATGCTGCTCATGGTGGACTCCTCTGCGCTGGCCGGTCCAGTCCGGCTTTGTTGCAATCTTCGACCTTGCCCTCGTGGCAAGGTCAAGGGTTCTCTGCCGCTGCGCGAGGGGTTATGCCAGACGGGTGAAGCTCGTCCCGCCATGCTGGATGCGGCTTGCTTACCGCGAGCTGAGCGGCGGATTACATTTCCGTCAGCTACCCGCAGCGTCCGGCACCCGGGACTAGAGTGAAATTCCCAACCCGCCTTCGAGAGGGCTTGCAGATGAGCCGGACGATTCTTTGTGGCGCAATCCTGCTGTTGGCTGCAGCGGGTAGCGCCTGGGCAGAAGAGCAGGCGGCGACGCCCGAGCAGCAGTGGCAGCAGCACATCACTGAGATGCGCCAGCTGCATCAGAGCTGGATGGCCGGCAAGACGCCCGAGGAGCGCCAGAAGCTGATGGAGCAGCACTGGCAGGCCATGGGCCGCGGCATGCAGAGCATGGGCGGTTGCATGGGCGACGGGCATGGAATGGGCATGGGGGGAATGGGCATGGGCGGCGGCTGGGCGAGCATGGATACGGTCGAGCAGGTGGATCTGCGCATCCAGCACATGGAGCAGATGCTCGAGCAGTGGCGTGCGCACCGCGAGATGCTGGCCAAACCCAAGCCCTGAGCAGCCGCCTCGCCCGGGGCGGCGTGCGGGGTGGCTCAGGCCAGCTCGCTGCGCCGCGCCTCCCAGCCCTCCAGCCAGGCCGGCAGGTGTTCGGCGGGCATCGCCTTGGCGATGAACCAGCCCTGGGCGACGTCGCAGCCGGCGCCGCGCAGGTGATCCCAGTCGGTGCGGTCCTCGATGCCTTCGGCCACGGTGCGCATGCCCAGCCGGCGGGCCATCTCCAGGCTGGCGCCGAGAATGCCGTCCAGCGACTTGTCGCGCCAGGCGCCGTGCACGAAGCTGCGGTCGATCTTCAGCTCGTTGAAGGGGATGTCGCGCAGCTGCACCAGCGAGGAGTGGCCGGTGCCGAAGTCGTCGATCGACAGGCCGATGCGCTTGAGGCGCAGGCGGGTGAGGATGTCGAGGGCGGCCTGGCGGTTCTTCATCAGGTGGCTCTCGGTGACTTCCAGCACCAGGCTGGTCAGTGGCGCGCCGGCGGCCAGTGCTTCCTGCTCGACCAGGTCGGGGAAGTCCAGCCCCACCAGATTGTCCATCGACACGTTGACCGCCACCTGCAGCTCGATGCCCCGGGCGCGCCACTGCCGCGCATCGGCCAGGGCGTTGCGCAGCACGTCGAGCATCAGCGCGTCGATCAGGCCGTGCTCCTCGGCGAGGGTGACGAAGCGGTCTGGGTAGACCAGGCCGTCCTCGGGGTGCTGCCAGCGCACCAGGGTCTCGACCCCGCTGACCTGCCCGCTGGCGAAGTCGACCTTGGGCTGGTAGTGGTTGACCAGCTGGCCGGCGCGGATGCCGTTGGCCAGCTCCTCGGCGCCGTAGCTGCGTGCCTCGCCGGTCCGTGGGGCATCGCCGCCGGGCAACGCCTGCAGGAGGCGCTGCAGCTGCTCGCTGGAGACCGGCTTGTACAGCGCGCCCGCGACCCGCAGGCGGTGACCGCGGGCCAGGCGCTCGGCGCTCTGCAGGATGCGCTCGTCCTCGCCGCTGACCAGCACCAGGGCGCCGGGGTAGCCCAGGCGCACCAGGTGGCGGATGAACTCGATGCCGTCCATCCCCGGCATCTGCAGATCGCAGAGAATCAGATCGGTGCCGTCGGGCTGCCGCTCCAGGTGCTCGACCGCGGCCTGGGCCCGCTCGCAGGCGAGTACCTGCTGGTAGCCGAGGGTCTTCAACTGGCGGACCAGCAGCTTGCGGATGAACGGGTCGTCGTCGACCACCAGGATTCTCATCGGAATTGCCTCCTGCTCAGACTGGGTTGCCTTCTTTCAGCAACCGGTCGATCCATGCTGCCGTGGCGTGATGAAGGGGATGGAACTCGGCCATGCCGTGGGCCAGCGCGGCACTGTCGCTGTCCTTGATGGCCTGTTCGAGTGCCGTGCACAGCTGGCCCAGGCGCACCGCGCCGACCGCGCGGGACGACGACTTGAGGCGGTGGGCGATGGCGTCGATGCTGTCGCAGTCGTTGCGGGCGAAGGCCTGCAGCAATTGCGGCGCCAGGCTGCGCAGCGACTCGGCGTAGTCGCCGAGAATCTCGCGGATCATCTCGCGGTCCGTGCCGACCAGTGCCGCGAGGACTGTCGCGTCGACCAGCGGCTGGTCGTCCGGCCCCGGCCCGGCGTCAGCCGGCGCCGGGCGGGCCTGCTGGGGCAGCCAGCGCGCCAGGGCGGTCTGCAGGGTGGCCAGGCGGATCGGCTTGGTCAGGTACTCGTCCATGCCGGCCTCCACCGCCCGTGCGGCTTCGCCGCGCATGGCGTTGGCGGTCAGCGCGAGGATCGGAATGCGGCGCTGGCCGGCTTCCTCGGCGCGGATCCGCCTGGCCAACTGGTAGCCGTCCATTTCCGGCATGTGCAGGTCGCTGAGGATCAGGTCGAAGCCGCCCTGGCGCCACAGGCTCAGGGCCTCGCTGCCCTGGCTGGCCAGCGTGAAGTCGTAGCCGAGCAGGGCGAGCTGCTGGCGGATGACCTTGCGGTTCACCGCGTCGTCCTCGACCACCAGCAGGCGCCGGCTGGCGGGGGCCCCGGCGACCGGTGCGGCCGGTGCCGCTGGCTCGGCGGCCGGCTGCGGCGCGCTGGCCAGGGTCAGCGGCAGGCTGACGGTGAAGCGGGTGCCGTGCCCGGGGGTGCTGGCGACGGCGATCTCGCCGCCCAGCAGCTCGACCAGGCGCCGGCAGATGGCCAGGCCCAGGCCACTGCCGCCGAAGCGGCGGGTGGTCGAGGACTCCGCCTGGCTGAAGGGCTGGAACAGCTGGCCGAGATGCTCGGCGGCGATGCCGATGCCGTTGTCCGTCACATCGATGAGCAGGCGCTGCGGGTCGTCCGCGGCCGGACGCACGCCCACCACGACCCGGCCGGGTTGCTCGTCGCGGCCTCCGGAGAACTTGATGGCGTTGCCGATCAGGTTGAAGAGGATCTGCCGCAGGCGCATGGCGTCGGAGCGGATCCAGGGCGGCACCCCGGCGGCGATCTCCGCGTCGAGACGCACCCCGTGCGTGACGGCCAGCGGGCGCAGGGTATCGCACAGGTTATCGAGCAGCTCGACCAGGTTCAGCGGCGCATGCTCGATCTCCAGCCGTCCGGCCTCGATCCTGGAGAAGTCGAGGATGTCGTCGATCACCCCCAGCAGGGTGCCCGATGATTCGCGGATGGTGCGGACCAGGTCGGCCTGGTGGGGCGGCAGCTGGTCCTGGGTGAGCACGTCGATCAGGCCGACCACGCCGTTCATCGGCGTGCGGATCTCGTGGCTCATGGTGGCGAGGAAGGCCGACTTGGCGCGGCTGGCCTGTTCGGCCTCCTCGCGGGCCTGGGTCAGGCTGGCGATCAGCGCCTTGAGCTCGCGGATGTCGCGCAGGGTGCCGATGAAGAAGCGCTGCCCGTGCACGCGGTACTCGGAGACGCTGAGTTCGAGGGCGATCGGCTGGCCGTCCTTGTGCCGGCCGCTGACCTCGCGGCTGGAGCCGACGATGTGCCTCTCGCCGGTCTGCAGATAGCGCGCGATGTAGTCGTCGTGGTGCTCGCGCAACGGCGAGGCCATCAGGCAGGAGATGTTGCGACCGACCAGCTCCTCGGGACGGTAGCCGAGCAGCGGTTCGATGGCCGGATTGACGCTCTGCACGATGCCGCGGCTGTCGATGGTGATCACGCACTCGAGCAGGTGGTCGAGGACCGCCTGGATCTCCGCCTCCTTGGCGTGCAGGTCGGTCAGGGCCTGGCCGCGCTCCTCGATGCGCTGCTGCAACTGGCTGTTCAGCTCGGCGAGCTGGGCGGTGCGCTCGGCGACCACGCGCGAGACCAGCGCATGCCGTCCGGCACTGCCCAGGGTCGCGAAGGTGGCGAGAAAGGCGGTGAGCACGGCGAAACCGAGGAACAGGCGCTCCTCCGCCGTCGAACCGGGCCGCCACAGCGGGAGCCGCGGGTACATTTCCAGGCGCCAGACGCGTCCGCTGGCGTGGACGTCGCGATGCCAGTCGGGCTCGGCCCCGGCCGGCAGCGAGTCGCTCAGGATGCGCCGGGGCATGCCGGCGGTGACGTCCGAGATGCGCAGGGCGAACTGGCGCTCCTCCGCCTTGCGCCGCAGCGGGGCGAACAGCTGCTGGATGTCCAGGGCGCCGACCACGTAGCCGACCGGCGCCTGCTGCGCAGCGGCGTCGAGCCTGTGCACCGGCACGAAGAGCAGCGATGCCTGGCGTGCGCTGCGGACCAGCCGGATGCGGTCGGAGGCGATGGACTTGCCGTGGTCGAGGGCCTGCCTCATCGCCGTGTGGCGCATCGGCTCCGAGCCGTGGTCGAGGCCCAGCACCGTGCGCCCCAGCGCCAGCGGCTCGCTGTACAGGACGGGAAAGTATTCGGCGCGCTCGGCGGCCGGCTGCAGCCGGCCGCGGCTGTCCAGCTCGACGATGCGATAGCCGGGGAAGCCGCTGGCCGCGACGGCGGCCTCGAAGCCGGCCCGCTGCCGGGCGTCGACCCGCGGCGCCCAGTCCACCCAGAGGATGGCGGGGCGCTGGACGAAGCTCTGGGTGTACTTGCGGAACTCCTCGCGGGTGACCTCCGGGCTGGCGGCGATGAAGTGCGCCAGGCCCTCCAGCGGCAGCAGGGTTTCCGCGACGTCCTGGGTGATGCTGTCGCCGATCACCTCCATCAGCGTGCGCGCCTCGCTGCGGGCGCGCAGGTCCTCCAGTTGTGACAGACCGAGGTGGCCGACGATCAGCAGGGTGAGGGTGACCACCAGCGGCAGGGCGAAGCGGTGGTTGCCCTCGCCGCCGCGCAGGGTCCGGCGGCCCGGCCACAGCAGCAGCGCCAGCGGCGCGAACAGCAGCACGCCGAGGGTGTCGCCGGCCCACCAGCGCAGCCACTCGTTGAACAGGTCGTCGCTGGCGATCCTGCCGCCGGCGACCAGCACGGCGCTGCCCAGGGTCGGCGCGATCAGGCAGGTCAGCGGGCCGGCGGCGAACAGGATGGACACCAGCCGGCGGTCGCGGGCGACCTGCCAGCGTCCCTGCAGGTAGCGCTGCACCAGCCAGACGCAGAGCAGCGTCTGGACGGTCGCGGCTGCGGCGGTGAGGCTGGCCAGGCCGATGCCTTGCAGCGACGCGTCGCGCGACAGGTCGATCAGCAGGTCGCCGAGGAACACGCCGGGCCAGCAGCGCCAACCCCAGATAAGCAGCCCCGCCGTGGCCATGCCGGTCGCCGGCCAGATCGGCGAGGCATAGCCGGTGGACTGGCTCAACAGGACGCCGACGATGCCGGCCAGCAGGTAGAGGCCGGTAAGGGCGAGCACCTTCCAGAGGTAATGCCGCCAGTTGCCCGGAGGCGTGAAGAGTGACGCACCGGTCGGGGTGTCGTGGTCTGTCGCGTGCATCGGCGTCCCGCTCGGTGGAACTTCCAGCCCCGGGTGCCGGGGTGATTCGGCCCGCATCATATTCAGGGGGGAGCGCTCATGCCAATGATCTGTGCTCCGCGACGGTGCACCGACCCGGGCGGGCAGATTACATTCGCGTCAGCTTCTGGCTGCCGCGGGCGGCCGGCTGCACAATCCGCGGGCACTGATGGCCAGCACTTGTGGCCGGAACTTGTGGCTGGAACTTGTGGAGAGTAGCGCGATGAAGATCCTGGTGGCCGAGGACGATCCGAAGATCGGTGCCTACCTGCGGCAGGGCCTGAGCGAGGCGGGGTTCGCCGTCGACCGGGTCGCGGATGGGAGCGAAGCGCTGCACCGAGCCCTCGGCGAGCGCTACGACCTGCTGATCCTCGACGTGATGATGCCCGGCCTCGACGGCTGGGAGGTGCTGCGCCGCCTGCGCGGTGCCGGGCAGGGCGAGCCGGTACTGTTCCTCACCGCGCGCGACGGCATCGAGGACCGGGTCAGGGGGCTGGAGCTGGGCGCCGACGACTACCTGGTCAAGCCGTTCGCCTTCGCCGAACTGCTGGCGCGGGTGCGCACCCTGCTGCGCCGCGGCCAGGCCAGCGCGGTGCCGACCCGCCTGCAGATCGCCGACCTCGAGGTGGACCTGCTCAAGCGCCGCGCCAGCCGGGCCGGCCAGCGCATCGACCTGACCGCCAAGGAGTTCGCCCTGCTCGAGCTGCTGCTGCGCCGCCGGGGCGAGGTGCTGCCCAAGTCGCTGATCGCCTCGCAGGTATGGGACATGAACTTCGACAGCGACACCAACGTCATCGAGGTGGCCATCCGCCGCCTGCGCGCCAAGATCGACGACGGCTTCGAGCCGAAGCTGATCCACACCGTGCGCGGCATGGGCTACGTGCTGGACCTGTCCGAGTGATCGCCCGCCTGTCGCTCACCGCGCGCCTCGGCCTGCTGTTCATGCTGGCCCTCACCGGCGTGCTGCTGGCCGCCGGCCTGGCGGTCAGTCACCTGAGCCGCGAGCACTTCCTCGACCTCGACCGCCACGCCCTGCACGACAAGCTGCAGGCCAGCCGGCGCCTCCTCGGCAGCCTGGAGCGCGCTGACCGGCTGGAAACCCTGGGCTCGCAGCTGCACACGCTGCTCGGTGCGCACCAGGACCTGCGCGCGCAGATCATCGCCGGCGATGGCCGGGTGCTGTTCGCCGAACCCTCCGAGGCGGCGATTCCCGCGCGCTTTCGCACCCGGATCGGCGGGCTGTGGGAGTGGTGGGAGGGCGAGCGCCTGCTGCGCGGGATGACCGCCGAGGTGGCGCTGGCCGGGCCGGGGCAGTCGCTGACCCTGCTGCTGGCGCTGGACGTGACCCACCACGAGGACTTCTTCGCGGCGCTGCAGCGCTGGCTGTGGATCGCCCTGGGCGTGTGCGCGCTGCTCAGCGCCGGGCTCGGCTGGCTGGTAGCGCGCAGCGGCCTGCGCCCGCTGCGCGAGGTGACCCAGGTGGCCGCCGGCGTGTCGGCGCGCTCGCTCAAGGAACGCATCCCCGAGCAGACGCTGCCGGTGGAGCTGCGTCCGCTGGTGTCCTCGTTCAACGGCATGCTCGAGCGCCTGGACGAGTCCTTCGTGCGCCTGTCCAACTTCTCCGCCGACATCGCCCACGAACTGCGCACGCCGCTCACCCAGCTGATGACCCACACCGAGGTGGTGCTCGGCCGCGCGCGCAGCCTGGAGGAATACCGGGAGGCGCTGTACGGCAACCTCGACGACCTCAAGCGCATGGCGCGGATGATCGACGACATGCTGTTCCTGGCCAAGGCCGACAACGGCCTGATCGCCCCCGAACGACGGCCGCTGGCGCTGCACGAGCTGGTCGAGCAGTTGCTCGACTACTACCGTCTGCTGGCCGAGGAGGCCGGGGTGGAGCTGGCGCAGGGTGGCGAGGGCTGGATCGCGGGGGAGCCCGGGATGCTGCGCCGGGCGCTGTCCAACCTGCTGGGCAATGCCCTGCGCTACACGCCGACCGGCGGCTGCATCCGCGTGCGCATCGGGCAACGCGGCGGGCAGGTGCTGCTGGAGGTGGAGAATCCCGGGCCGACGATTCCCGCCGAGCATCTGGGGCGGCTGTTCGACCGCTTCTACCGGGTCGACCCGGCGCGCCGCGAGGGCGGCCACGCCGGGCTGGGGCTGGCGATCACCCGCTCCATCGTCGAGGCCCACCGCGGCAGCATCCGCTGCACCTCGGCCGGCGGACTGACCCGCTTCGAGCTGGGTTTCCCCGCCCTCAGCGCTGCGGACGGAAGCGGTAGCCGCTGAAGCTCAGCACCACGCCGTCGCTGGCGATGCGCTCCAGGGTGATGCCCGGCGCGGCGCTTTCGCCCTGGCGCAGCACCTTGTCGTTGATCACCGCCATGCGCAGGTCCGGCTGTTCGGCGTAGGAAAATCCGGACACGGACAGCGGCGGGATGCGCTCGCGCACCGTCGGCGGCAGCTCGTAGAAGGCCAGCACCCGGTTGGGTGGGGCGGGGAGCGCGGCGGCCGGCGCCGGCTGTGCCGGGGGCGGGGCGGCGGGCAGGGGCCTGGCGGCGATGGGCGTGGGCTCCTGGGCGGGGAGCACGGTTCT
>NZ_SSTC01000165.1 GCF_004801855.1 Pseudomonas sp. A-1
CGCCGTGCCGGCCGCGCGCCGGCGCCTGCTCGCCGCCCTCGGCCAGCCGCTGGCCCAGGCCCTGGCCCGCGTGCAGCTGGCGCGGGAACTGGAAGCGGCGCGCCTGCAGACGGAAACCGAACAGCTGCGCAGCGCCCTGCTCGCCTCGGTGTCCCACGACCTGCGCACGCCGCTGACCGTGATGCACGGCGCCATCGACAGCCTGCTCACCCTCGGCGAGCAGATCGGCGCGGCGGATCGCCGCGAGCTGCTGGAAGGCACGCGCAACGAGGCCGAACGGCTCGACCGCTACATCCAGAACCTGCTCGACATGACCCGCCTCGGTCACGGCGAGCTCAAGCTGGAGCGCGACTGGGTGGCGCCGGCCGACATAGTCGCCAGCGCGCTGCAGCGCCTGCACCCGGTGCTCGCGCCGCTGCGCCTGGAAACCGTGCTGGCCGACCCGCTGTCGCTGCTGCACGTGCACGCCGCGCTGATCGAGCAGGCGCTGGTCAACGTGCTGGAGAACGCCGCGCGCTTCTCGCCGCAAGGCGGCCGCCTGCGCCTGACGGTGGAGGCCGACGCCAACGAGCTGCGCCTCGCGGTCAGCGACGAGGGGCCGGGCATTCCGCCGGACGAGCGGGACAGGATCTTCGACATGTTCTACACCGCGGCGCGCGGCGATCGCGGCGGCAAGGGCACCGGCCTGGGCCTGGCGATCTGCCAGGGCATCCTCGGCGCCCACGGCGGCGCGGTGACGGTGGCCGACGGCCTCGACGGGCGCGGCGCGACCCTGTGCCTGCACCTGCCGCGGCAGGCGCAGCCGGGCGAAGCCGATGGGGAGGGGTGACGGCATGCCGGGAATGCAACAGAGCATCCTGATCATCGACGACGAGGCGCAGATCCGCATGATCCTGCGCATCAGCCTCGCCGCCCAGGGCTACCGGGTGCTGGAGGCCGGCAGCGGCCGCGCGGGCCTGGCGCTGGCCGCCGAGGCCCACCCCGACCTGCTGGTGCTCGACCTCGGCCTGCCGGACATGGACGGCAAGGACGTGCTGGACGAGCTGCGCCGCTGGTCGCCGATGCCGGTGCTGGTGCTGTCGGTGCGCGCCGGCGACAGCGAGAAGGTGCTGTGCCTGGACGGCGGTGCCAACGACTACGTGACCAAGCCGTTCAGCATCCCGGAATTCCTCGCCCGGGTGCGCGTGCTGCTGCGCCCGCCGCTGCTCGCCGGGCAGGTGGCCAGCCCGGTGCACTGCGGGGCGCTGCAGATCGACCCCGGCGCCCGGCGGGTCAGCCTGCACGGGCAGGAAATCGCCCTGACGCCCAAGGAGTACGCCGTGCTGGCCGCCCTCGCCCGCCAGCCGGGCCGGGTGGTCACCCAGCAGCAGTTGCTCAGGGACATCTGGGGGCCGACCCACCTCGAGGACAGCCACTACCTGCGCGTGGTGGTCGGCCACCTGCGCCAGAAGCTCGGCGACGACCCCGCCGCACCGCAATTCATCGCCACCGAGGCCGGCATCGGCTACCGGCTGCGCGAACATCCCCCGGAGCCGCTCCATGACTGACACCACCCTGCCTGCCAACCACGAACGGCCGCACGCGCCGTCCTCGCAGATCAGCCTGCTGGTCGCCGCCACCGGCGTGGTCTACGGCGACATCGGCACCAGCCCGCTGTACACCCTCAAGGAGGTGTTCGCCGGCCACTACGGCGTGCAGCTCAACCACGACGGCGTATTCGGCACCCTCTCGCTGATCTTCTGGTCGCTGCTGTGGGTGGTGTCGCTCAAGTACGTGCTGTTCATCCTGCGCGCCGACAACGAGGGCGAAGGCGGGGTGATGGCGCTGACCGCCCTGGCCCGCCGGGCGACGGCGGCGCATCCACGGCTGAGTTCGGGTCTGGTGCTACTCGGCCTGTTCGGTGCCGCGCTGTTCTATGGCGACAGCATGATCACTCCGGCGATTTCGGTACTGTCGGCCATCGAAGGCCTGGAAATCGCCTACGAGGGCGTCAGCCATTGGGTGATTCCCCTGTCGGTCGCGGTACTGGTCGGCCTGTTCCTGATCCAGAAGCACGGCACCGCGCGCATCGGCATCCTGTTCGGCCCGGTGATGGTGGCCTGGTTCCTGGTGCTCGGAGCGCTGGGGGTGTACGGCATCAGCCGCAACCCCGAGGTGCTGCAGGCGCTCAATCCCTGGTGGGCACTGAACTTCTTCCTCGCCCACCCGGGCATCGGCGTGGCCATCCTCGGCGCCGTGGTGCTGGCACTGACCGGCGCCGAAGCGCTGTACGCCGACATGGGCCACTTCGGCCGCAAGCCGATCGCCCGCGCCTGGTTCGCCCTGGTGCTGCCGGGGCTGGTGCTCAACTACTTCGGCCAGGGCGCACTGCTGCTGGGAACCCCCGAGGCGGCACGCAACCCCTTCTACCTGCTGGCACCGGAGTGGGCGCTGCTGCCGATGGTCGCCCTGGCCACCCTGGCCACCATCATCGCCTCGCAGGCGGTGATTTCCGGGGCCTTCTCGCTGACCCAGCAGGCCATCCAGCTCGGCTATGTGCCGCGCATGCAGATCCAGCACACTTCCCATGCCGAGCAGGGACAGATCTACATCGGCGTGGTGAACTGGGCGCTGATGGTCGGCGTGGTGCTGCTGGTGGTCGGCTTCGAAAGCTCCGGCGCGCTGGCCGCCGCCTACGGCGTGGCGGTGACCGGCACCATGCTGATCACCACGCTGCTGGTGGCGGCAGTGATGCTGATGCTGTGGCGAGTCCCGCGCGGGCTGGCGATCCCGCTGCTGCTCGGCTTCCTGCTGGTCGACAGCCTGTTCTTTTCCGCCAACATCGCCAAGATCTTCCAGGGCGGCGCCTTCCCCGTACTGGCCGGTATCGCCCTGTTCACCCTGATGACCACCTGGAAGAGCGGCAAGAAGTTGCTGTTCGCGCGCCTGGACGAAACCGCCCTGCCGCTGCCGGTGTTCATCGACAGCATCTGCCTGCAGCCGCCGCACCGGGTCGACGGCACCGCGGTGTTCCTCACCGCGCGGCCGGACGCCGTGCCGCATGCCCTGCTGCATAACCTGCTGCACAACCAGGTGCTGCACGAGCAGGTGATATTGCTCACCGTGGTCACCGAGGACAGCCCGCGGCTGCCCGAGGATCGCCGCTTCGAGGTGGACAGCTACGGCGAGGGCTTCTTCCGCATCATCCTGCACTTCGGCTTCATGGAGGAGCCCGATGTGCCCGCCGCCCTGCGCCAGCTGCGCCGCGATGGCCTGGACTTCAGCCCGATGCGCACCACCTACTTCCTCAGCCGGGAAACCGTGATCCCCAGCAAGCGCATCGGCATGGCCAACTGGCGCGAGAAGCTGTTCGCCTTCCAGCAGCGCAACTCCAACAGCAGCATGCGCTACTTCAAGCTGCCGGTGAACCGGGTGATCGAGCTGGGCACCCAGGTGGAGATCTGACGGCGACCTGCCGCGCCGCACGGCGCGGCAGGTCCGCCCCCTCAGCCGGGCCGGCGCCGGCGCAGCAGCCACAGGCCGAGCCCGGCCAGCAGCAGATGGGCCAACGCCAGGCCGCTGACCAGAACGTCCTTGGCCGGCTTGCCGAAGCGCCCCAGCACCTCCCACTTGTGCAGGTAGGCGAAGCTCCAGCCTTCGGCGCGGTCGCCGTCGGCCACCCGCGCCGCCAGCGCGCCGTCGAGCGGATCGACGTACAGCGCGGTGCGCGCTCCGTCGGCATAGCGGGCCCTGAGCACCGGCAGGCGCTTGAAGACGAAGCCGTAGTCGTGGTCGAAGCGCTCCTGCACCTCGACCGCCTGCGGCTGGCCGAGGCCCAGCGCGGCGGCGTAGTGGCCGAGGCGCTGCTCGCCGTAGCGGCGCGCAGCGCCGTCATCCAGCGCCTGTCCCGCACCGCTCAGGTAGCGCACGCCAACCATGCCGTCGGCGGACAACTGCTCCAGCCGCCAGGCCGGCGCCCCGTCCAGCAGCACCAGATCGAGCCGGCGCGCGCCAGCGCCGTAGTCCGGCCAGCCTGCCTGCGGCGCCGCGTCCAGCCCGGCGACCGGGTAGCTCGGCTGGAACGGCGCCGGCAGCGGCACCGCGTTGACCTTGTGCCACAGATGCCAGCCGCCGCTGACCGCGAAGCTGCCGGTGACCAGCGCCAGCAGCAGGCCGAGCCAGCCGTGCGCCCGCCGCCGCCACGGCGCGCGGGACTGCCGCGGGCGGGCGAGGAACAGCGCGACGCCCA
>NZ_SSTC01000166.1 GCF_004801855.1 Pseudomonas sp. A-1
CACGCCCGCGCACGGCGCCCTGGCAGCGCGCCGAGGCCGGCCTGCTGCGCGCCGCCAGCTGGCAGCGGCGCACCCTGCTCGGGCTGGTCGGCCTGGTCGCCGGCGTGCTGGCCCTGCTGTGCATCACCGCGCCCTTCGACTACGCCGCCCAGGTGGCGTTCGTCCTGCTGCTGTGGGGCCTGGCCATGCTGGTGCGCCGGCTGCCGGGGCGCTTCGCCCTGCTGCTGCTGGTACTGCTGTCGGTGCTCGCCTCCTGTCGCTACCTGTGGTGGCGCTACACCGCGACCCTCAACTGGAACGACGGCATCGACCTGACCTGCGGCCTGATCCTGCTGCTGGCGGAAACCTACGCCTGGCTGATCCTGATGCTCGGCTACCTGCAGACCAGCTGGCCGCTCAACCGCGAGCCGGCGCCGCTGCCGGACGATCTCGCCCGCTGGCCGACGGTGGACCTGATGATCCCCACCTACAACGAGGATCTGGCGGTGGTGCGCAACACCGTGCTCGCCGCCCTCGGCCTCGACTGGCCGGCGGACAAGCTGCGCGTGCACATCCTCGACGACGGCCGCCGCGACAGCTTCCGCCGCTTCGCCGCCGAGGTCGGCGCCGGCTACATCGTCCGCCCGGACAACCGCCACGCCAAGGCCGGCAATCTCAACCACGCGCTGACCTGCACCGACGCCGAGCTGGTGGCGATCTTCGACTGCGACCACGTGCCGGTGCGCTCCTTCCTGCAGCTCACCGTCGGCTGGTTCCTGCGCGATCCGCGGCTGGCGCTGGTGCAGACCCCGCACCACTTCTTCTCCCCCGATCCGTTCGAGCGCAACCTCGGCATCTTCCGCCGCCGGCCCAACGAGGGCGAGCTGTTCTACGGCCTGGTGCAGGACGGCAACGACCTGTGGAACGCGGCCTTCTTCTGCGGCTCCTGCGCCGTGCTGCGGCGCAGCGCGCTGGAGGAGGTCGGCGGGGTGGCGGTGGAGACCGTCACCGAGGATGCCCACACCGCCCTGCGCCTGCACCGCCGCGGCTGGAACTCGGCCTACCTGCGCATCCCCCAGGCCGCCGGCCTGGCCACCGAGAGCCTGTCGGCGCACATCGGCCAGCGCATCCGCTGGGCGCGCGGCATGGCGCAGATCTTCCGCACCGACAATCCGCTGCTGGGCCGCGGCCTGAGCTTCTTCCAGCGCATCTGCTACGCCAACGCCATGCTGCATTTTCTCGCCGGGCTGCCGCGGCTGGTGTTCCTCACCGCGCCGCTGGCCTTCCTGCTGCTGCACGCCTACATCATCTACGCGCCGGCGGCGATGATCCTGCTGCAGGTGCTGCCGCACATGGTCCACGCCAGCCTGGCCAACTCGCGCATGCAGGGCGCCTGGCGGCACAGCTTCTGGGGCGAGGTCTACGAGACGGTGCTGGCCTGGTACATCGCCTGGCCGACCACGGTGGCGCTGTTCGCGCCGAAGAAGGGCAAGTTCAACGTCACCGCCAAGGGCGGCCTGATGCCGGAGAACCAGTTCGACTGGCGCATCGCCCGGCCCTACCTGGTGCTCGCCGGCCTCAACCTGCTCGGCCTCGGCTTCGCCGTCTGGCGCCTGCACCACGGCCCGGCCGAGGAGGTCGGCACGGTGCTGGTCAGCGTCCTGTGGGTGCTCTACAACCTGCTGATCATCGGCGGCGCCGTGGCGGTGGCGGCCGAGGCGCGCCAGCTGCGCCAGAACCACCGGGTGCCGGCACGCCTGCCGGCGGCCCTGCGCCTGCCCGACGGCCGGGTCTACGGCGGCGTGCTGGTCGACTACTCCAGCGGCGGCGCCGGCATCGAGCTGCCCCTGGAGCTGGGCCTCGACGCGCAGACGCCGGTGCGCCTGCTGCTGCGCCGCGGCGCGCGCGAGTTCGCCTTCGCCGGGCGGCTCAGCCACTGCCTCGGTCGCCACGTCGGCGTGCGCTTCGAGGAGCTGTCCCTGCAGCAGCAGATCGACCTGGTGCAGTGCACCTTCGCCCGCGCCAACGCCTGGCTGGGCTGGAACGAGGGCTACCTCGAGGAGCGCCCGCTGCGCAGCTTCCTCGACGTGCTGGCGCTGGGCCTGAACGGCTACGTGCGCCTGCTCGAACACGCTCCGCCCGGCCTGCGCACCCTGCTCGGCGGCCTGCTGCGCCTGCTGCGCTGGTGCGCCAGCTTCCTGCCGCATCCGCCGCGCCCCCTTTCCCAACCTTCCGTGCGAGCCCTGTCCGTATGACCCTGTCGTTCAAGCCCTGGCTGGCTGCCCTGATCCTGTTCGCCTCGACCCGGGCCGCGCTGGCCGTCGCCGCGGCGGATACCGGCGCGCTGCCCGCCGCCCCGCTGGAGGCGCCGGCGGCGCTCGCGCTGACCGAACCGGTCGAGCCGCCGGTGCCGGCCTGGCAGGACAGCCGGCGCTTCGCCGAGCTGGGGCGCAACGCCGACGTGCTGCTGCTGGGCATCCGCAACAGCGAGCAGATCGAGTTCGGCCTGCGCCGCGACCGCCTGGTCACCGCCGCGCGGCTGAGCCTGGAGTACACCCCGTCGCCGGCGCTGCTGCCGACCCTGTCGCACCTGCGCGTCTACCTCAACGACCGCCTGATGGGCGTGCTGGCCATCGACCACGACCAGCCCGGCCAGCAGGTGCGCCGCGAGCTGCCGCTCGACCCGCGCCTGCTCGGCGACTTCAACCGCCTGCGCCTGGAGTTCGTCGGCCACTACGCGGAGATCTGCGAGGACCCGGCCAACAGCGCGCTGTGGCTGAGCCTCAGCCGCGACAGCGCGATCCATCTCGACGAGCAGGCGCTGAGCCTGCCCAACGATCTGGCGCACTTCCCGGCGCCGTTCTTCGATCCCCGCGACAGCGGCCCGCTGGAGCTGCCGGTGGTGTTCGCCGGCGCGCCGACGGTCGGCGAGCAGCGCGCCGCGGCGGTGCTCGCCTCGCACTTCGGCCGCCTCGCCGACTGGCGCGGCGTGCGTTTCCCGGTGCTGTTCGACCGCCTGCCGGCGGTCGCCGGGAAACGGCCGCCGCAGCCGACCCTGGTGTTCGCCACCAACGCCCGGCGGCCGGCGTTCATGGCCGACCCCGAGCGCTTCCCGGCGGTCGAGGGCCCGGTGCTGGAGCTGATCGACCACCCCGACAGCCCCTACGGCACCCTGCTGCTGGTGCGCGGGCGCGACGAGGCCGACCTGCAGCGCGCGGTCGAGGCGCTGGCGCTGGGCAGCCCGCTGCTGCGCGGCACCCGCGTGACGGTCGGCGAGCTGCCGCCGCCGACGCCGCGCCGCCCCTACGACGCGCCGAAGTGGGCGCCCACCGACCGTCCGGTGCGCCTCGCCGAGCTGCTCGACTACCCGCAGCAGCTGCAGGTCAGCGGCCTGCAGCCGGCGCCGATCAACCTCGACATCCACCTGCCGCCGGACCTGTTTGTCTGGCGCAACCAGGGCATCCCGCTGCGCACCCAGTTCCGCTACAGCGTGCCGGGCAACAGCGACGAGTCGCGGCTGGACGTCCACCTCAACGACCAGTTCATCGCCAGCCTCGCGCTGCCCGGCCGCGAGCAGCGCAGCGGCGTCGAGGAGATGCGCCTGGCGGTGACCGGCGAGGCCGAGGGCCTGCGCGAGAAGCTGCTGGTGCCCGCGCTCAAGGTCGGCGACCGCAACCGCCTGAGCTACGCCTTCAACTTCGCCAGCGTGCAGGGCAGCGCCCAGCGCGACCGCTGCCAGACCATGCTGCCGGTGGCGGTGCACGGCAGCATCGACGAGGCGTCGACCATCGACCTGTCCGGCTACCATCACTATCTGGCGATGCCCGACCTGCGCGCCTTCGCCCGCAGCGGCTTCCCGTTCAGCCGCATGGCCGACCTGTCCGAGACCCTGGTGCTGGTGCCGCGCCAGGCCAGCGAGGCGCAGGTGGCGACCCTGCTCGAGACGCTCGGCGGGCTGGGCGCGCAGATCGGCTATCCGGCCCTCGGCGTGCGCCTGAGCGACGACTGGCAGGCGGCCCGCGCGGCCGACGCCGACCTGCTGCTGCTCGGCGACTGGCCGGCGGAGCTGCGCGAGCGCGCCGACTTCGGCGTGCGCCTGGCGGCGCCCTACGACCGCCTGCTGGCCGG
>NZ_SSTC01000167.1 GCF_004801855.1 Pseudomonas sp. A-1
CGCGTGCGGCCAGCAGCGCGCGGCTGGCGACGGCCACCAGCGCGTGCGGCTGGGCCGCGCGGGCCAGCAGCAGGCACAGGTCGGGGCCGATGCCGGCCGGCTCGCCGGGGGTCAGGGCGAAGCGCCGTGCCGCACTCACAGGCGGGTTTCCACGTAGGCTTCGCTGCGGATCTGGCGCAGCCAGTTCTGCAGTTCCTCGTCGTACTTGCGGTTGCGCAGCAGGTTGAGCGCCTGCTGTTCGCGCGCCTCGCCGCTGGCGTCGCTGGTGCGGCGGTCCAGCACCTCCAGCACGTGCCAGCCGAACGGGCTGCGGAACGGCTGGGACACGCGGCCGAGCGGGCTGTCCGCCATCACCTGGCGGAACTCCGGCACCAGCGAGCCCGGCTCGACCCAGTTGAGGTCGCCGCCGTTGAGCGCCGAGCCCGGATCCTCGGAGAAGCTCTTGGCCAGGGCGGCGAAGTCCTCGCCGCCCTGCAGGCGCTCGTACAGGCGCTCGGCCAGCTGGCGGGTTTCCGCATCGCTGCGGATCTCGCTGGGCTTGAGCAGGATGTGGCGCACATGGACTTCCTCGCGCAGCACGCCGCTGTCGCCACCGCGCTTGTCGAGCAGCTTGAGGATGATGAAGCCGGCCGGCGTGCGCACGGGCTCGGTGACCTCGCCGACGCCGAGGGCGCCGATCATGCTGTCGAACGGCGGCGGCAGCTGGGCGGCCTTGCGCCAGCCGATCTCGCCGCCCTCCAGGGCGTTCTCGCTGCCGGAACGGGCCGCGGCCAGGCGGGCGAAGTCGGCGCCGCGCGTCAGCTGGGCGTGGATCTCGCGGGCCTGGCGCTCGGCGTCCTGGATGGACTGGGCCGAGGCGCCCTCGCCGAGCGGGATGAGGATGTTGGCCAGGCGGAACTCTTCGGACAGCTGCAGCTTGCCGAGGTCGGAGGCGAGGAAGTTCTTCACCTCCTGGTCGCTGACCTGGATGCGCTCGGCCACCCGGCGCTGGCGCACGCGGCTGATGATCATCTCGCGGCGCACCTGCTCGCGGGCCTCGTCGTAGGACAGGCCGTCGCGGGCCAGCGCGGCGCGGAACTGCTCGAGGCTGAGGTTGTTGCGCTGGGCGATGGTGGCCAGCGCCTGGTTGAGTTCCTCGTCGCCGATGCGGATGCCCGAGCGTTCGCCCATCTGCAGCTGCAGGTTCTCGACGATCAGCCGCTCGAGCACCTGCTGGGCGAGCTGCTCGCGCGGCGGCTGCTCGCCGCCGCGGCGGGCCAGGTTCTGCTGCACCTCTTCGAGACGCCGCTCGAGCTGGCTGGCCATGATCACGTCGTTGTCGACGATGGCGACCACGCGGTCGAGCGGCTGCACCTCGGCCCAGGCCGTGCCGCAGAGCAGCAGGGCGCCGAGGGCGAGGGGGCGCAGGTTATTGATAAGCTTGGTCTTCACGTTCACGGTAACCTTGAATGCCTTGGTCGAGGAAGGACTCCACCTTGTTGCCGGTGACGCCGCCCAGGCCCTTGAGGACGATCTGCAGGAAAATGCCGCGATCCGCCTCGTCGTTGCGGTCGGGGTTGAGGCTGGTCTCGTCGTAGTCGACCCAGTAGCGGTTGATCAGACGCAGCTTCCAGCAGCAGCTGTCGTACTCGAAGCCACCGAAGGCCTCGAGGGTACGATTGCGGTTGTAGTCGTGCTGCCAGCGGGCGATCACGCTCCACTGCGGCGCGACCGGCCAGATGGTGGACAGGTCGTGCTGCTGGATCTTGTAGTAGTCCTTGATGTAGCCGGGAGTGCCCGGGGTACCGAAGTCGCCGCCGAAGCGCCACTGGCCGCTGGCCTGGTCGTAGCGCACGCTGTCGTTGCGGTAGCGGTAGCCGAGGTTGACCACCTTGCGCGGGTCGTTTTCCGGCTGGTAGTGGAACATGGCGCTGCCGGAGCGGGTGCGGTGGGTGTCCGGATCCCAGTTGAAGTCGGAGTTCAGGCGCCAGTCGCGGTTGAAGCGGTACAGGTACTGCAGGGCGTAGGGCGACTGCGAGGCGGTGGCTTCGCTGCGCGTGCGGTAGTCGATGCCCGGCAGCTGCACCTTGCGGTCGGCGAAGTGGAAGGCCTGGCCGAGGCTGATGCGCTGGCGCTCGAAGCCGTTGCTCTGGAGCCAGCGGCTGGTCAGGCCCAGCGATAGGCGATTCTCGTCGCCGATGCGGTCCTTGCCGGAGAAGCGGTTCTCGCGCCACAGCGAGGAGTAGCTGAAGGTGCTTTCGGCGGTGTCGAACACCGGGATGGCGTCCTGTTTCTCCTCCGGCACGTAGAGGTAGAAGGCGCGCGGCTCGAGGGTCTGCCGCGAGCCGCCGAACCAGCTGCTGTCGCGATCGAAGTACAGGCCGGAATCGAGGCTGGCGATCGGCACCTGACGGTCGGGCGCGTCGTCGAAGCGCTGGCCGAGGGCGGCCATCTGGCTCTTGCCCAGGCTGTCGAGGCTGAGGTCGTACTGGGTGTGCAGGTACTTGACCGACGGCTTGACGAAGCCCCAGGTCCACTCCAGCGGCAGGCTGACGCCCGGCTCGACGTGCAGGCGGTCGCCGTTGGCGCGGGCCAGGCCGGTGACGTTGTTGTCGTACCAGGGCTCGGCAACGCCGTTTTCGTCGATGAAGTTGCCGCTGCGCAGGTCGCGGTCGAAGCGCACGAACTCGCCGCCGTAGCTCAGCTGCAGGCCGCCCGGCTGGAACGGCAGGGCGCCGTCCAGGCTGAACTGCGGCAGGCGGTCGTAGGGGGTGATGTCGACCACGCTGGTCGGCTCGTAGGCGTGGGCGGCCAGTCGGGCGCGGTAGCTGTCGCCGCGCCAGGTCAGGCTGGCGCGCTGGTCGAGGAACTCCGGCCTGGAGATGTCCAGGTCGGTATCCAGGTCCTGGAAGTAGTAGGGGTCGCTGATGTCGGTGTAGTCGACCTCGGCCAGCAGGCGCGAATCCAGTCCGCCGCGGTGCTGCCAGTTGTACATCCAGCGCTGGTCCTCGTACTCCGACTGCCGCTTGCGGGTGTCGTCCTGGTCGTCGAGCCAGGCGCCGCCCAGCTGGCCTTCGCTGCCCGGAGTCAGGTAGCGGAACTCGCCTTCCATCAGCAGGCCGCGATCGACCATGTACGTCGGGTACAGGGTCGCGTCGTAGTTGGGCGCCAGGTTGAAGTAGTAGGGCGTCTGCAGGGTGAGGCCGTTGTCGCTGGAGGAGCTCAGGCTCGGCGCCAGGAAGCCGGACTGGCGACGGTCGTCGATCGGGAAGTAGATGTACGGGGTGTAGAACACCGGTACGTCCTTCACCCGCAGGGTCACGTTGGTGGCGGTGCCGAAGCCGGTGGCCGGGTTCAGGGTGATGTTGTTGCCCTTCAGGTGCCAGGTGTTCTCGCCCGGCTCGCAGCGGGTGTAGGTGCCGTCCTTGAGGCGCACCACGGCGTCCTCGCGGCGCTTGACGTACTCGGCACTGCCGCGCGCCTTGGCGGCGTGCACCACGTACTCGGCGTTCTCGACCACGGCCTCGCCGTTGTCCAGCTGCAGCTCGGCGCGATCGCCGACCACCAGGATGCCCTTGTCGCGCAGGCGCACGTTGCCGGCCAGCTCGCCCTTGTTCTCCAGCTGACGCAGGCTGGCCTCGTCGGCCTCGGCCTGCATGCTGCCCTGGCGCAACACCACGTCGCCGGCGAGGGTGGTGGTTTCGTTCTGCTGGTCGTAGCGCGAGGCGCGCGCGGAGACGAAGGTGGGCGCCTCGCTCATCGGCGTGTCGTCGGTGATGCCGGCGCGCCGGGGCTCGACGTAGGTGCCGGCGCAGAAGGGCGCGATCTCGGCCTGCTGGGCCTTGCTCAGGCGCTCGCGCGGTACCCAGTCGAGGTGGCTGTAGTCGGCGCTGCGCGAGGCGAGGGCGCGCCCGCCGTTGTCGCTGGCCTGCGCTGCGGCCTGGGCGGCGGGCGTCGGGGCGGCGGCGGGCGTCGTCGCTGCCTGGGGGC
>NZ_SSTC01000168.1 GCF_004801855.1 Pseudomonas sp. A-1
GCCGGGGCCGCCGGAGCAGCGGCGGCAGGCGCAGGTGCAGCAGCGACGGGGGCGGCAGCCGGAGCTGCAGCGGCCACCGGGGCTGCCACCGGCGCGGCGCCGGCCACGCGCAGGGTGAGGATCAGCGCGCCGGTGCCGACCTCGTCGTTGAGGGCGATCGCCACTCTGTCGACCACGCCGGCCTGCGGGCAGGGAATCTCCATGCTCGCCTTGTCCGACTCCAGCACGATCAGCGACTGGTCGGCTTCGACCGCGTCGCCGGCCTTGACCAGCACCTCGATGACGCGCGCCTTGCCGGACGAGCCGATGTCCGGCACGTGCACCGGCTGCAGGCTCTCCGCCGCCGCAGCGGCCGGAGCCGCGACGGGAGCGGGTTCGGCGGCCACGGGGGCGGGCGCCGCGGCGGGGGCTTCGGCGGCCGGTGCCGGGGCCGCAGTGGCCTCGGCTTCCAGCTCGAGCAGTTCGTCGCCGGTCTTCAGCTTGTCGCCCAGCTTGATCTTCAGGCTCTTGATCACCCCGGCCTTGGGTGCCGGGACTTCCATGCTGGCCTTGTCGGATTCCAGGGTCAGCAGGCTCTGGTCGGCCTCGATGCGGTCGCCGACCTTGACCAGCAGCTCGATCACTTCACCTTCGCCGCTGCCGATATCGGGTACGCGAATCAGTTCACTCATGGCTCGCTCCTCAGCAGTCCAGCGGGTTGGCTTTGTTGGTGTCGATGCCGAACTTGGCGATGGCCTCGGCCACCACGGTACGGTCGATCTCGCCGCGGTCGGCCAGGGCCTCCAGCGCGGTCAGCACCACCCAGTAGCGGTCCACCTCGAAGAAGTGGCGCAGCTTCTTGCGGCTGTCGCTGCGGCCGAAGCCGTCGGTGCCGAGCACCTTGTACTCCTTGACCGGGACCCATTGGCGGATCTGGTCGGCGAACAGCTTCATGTAGTCGGTGGAGGCGACCACCGGGCCGCGGCGGCCGGACAGGCACTGCTCGACGTAGGTCAGCTCGGGCTTCTGTTCCGGGTGCAGGCGGTTGCGGCGCTCCACGGCCAGGCCCTCGCGGCGCAGCTCGTTGAAGCTGGTGACGCTCCACACGTCGGCGCCGATGTTGTAGTCCTCGCGGAGGATCTTCGCCGCCTCGCGCACCTCGCGCAGGATGGCGCCGGAACCCATCAGCTGCACGTGGCAGGCGGCGTCGCGCTGGTCTTCCTCGAGCAGGTACATGCCCTTGATGATGCCGTCCTCGACGCCCTGCGGCATGGCCGGCTGGGCGTAGGCCTCGTTCATCGCGGTCAGGTAGAAGAACACGTTCTGCTGTTCTTCGGTCATCTGACGGATGCCTTCGCGGATGATCACCGCCATCTCGTAGGCGTAGGTCGGGTCGTAGGTGCGGCAGTTGGGGATGGTCGAGGCCAGGATGTGGCTGTGGCCGTCCTCGTGCTGCAGGCCTTCGCCGTTGAGCGTGGTGCGGCCGGCGGTGCCGCCGATCAGGAAGCCGCGCGCACGGCTGTCGCCGGCCGCCCAGGCCAGGTCGCCGATGCGCTGGAAGCCGAACATCGAGTAGAACACGTAGAACGGCAGCATCGGCTGGTTGTGGTTGCTGTAGGCGGTCGCCGCGGCGATCCAGCTGGACATGGCGCCGGCCTCGTTGATGCCTTCCTCGAGGATCTGGCCCTTCTTGTCCTCGCGGTAGAACATCACCTGGTCCTTGTCCACCGGCTGGTACAGCTGGCCGACCGAGGAGTAGATGCCGAGCTGGCGGAACATGCCTTCCATGCCGAAGGTGCGCGCCTCGTCGGGGATGATCGGCACGATGCGGCTACCGAGATCCTTGTCCTTGACCAGCTGCGACAGGATGCGCACGAAGGCCATGGTGGTGGAGATCTCGCGCTCGCCGGTGCCGTCGAGGATCGCCTTGAGGGTCTCCAGCGGCGGGGTCGGGATGCTGAAGCTCCTGCTGCGGCGCTGCGGCACGAAGCCGCCCAGCTTCTCGCGGCTCTTCAGCAGGTACTTCATCTCCGGGCTGTCCGGCTCGGGCTTGTAGAACGGCAGCTCTTCCAGCTTGTCGTCCGGGATCGGGATGCCGAAGCGGTCGCGGAAGGCCTTGAGGCTCTCGATGTCGACCTTCTTGACGTTGTGGGTGATGTTCTGCGCCTGGCCGGCACCGGTGCCGTAGCCCTTGATGGTCTTGGCCAGCACCACGGTCGGCTGGCCGGTGTGGTTGACCGCCTGGTGGTAGGCCGCGTAGACCTTGAACGGGTCATGGCCGCCACGGTTGAGCGCCCAGATCTCCTCGTCGGACATGTCCTTGACCATCTCCAGCAGCTCCGGACGGGCGCCGAAGAAGTGCTCGCGGACGAACTTGCCGTCGTTGGCCTTGTAGTTCTGGTACTCGCCGTCGACCACCTCGTCCATGCGCTTCTGCAGCAGGCCCTTGGTGTCCTTGGCGAACAGCGGATCCCACAGGCGGCCCCAGATCACCTTGACCACGTTCCAGTCGGCGCCGCGGAACACGCCTTCCAGTTCCTGGATGATCTTGCCGTTGCCGCGCACCGGGCCGTCGAGGCGCTGCAGGTTGCAGTTGACCACGAAGATCAGGTTGTCCAGCTTCTCGCGGCCGGCCAGGGCGATGGCGCCGAGGGATTCCGGCTCGTCGGTCTCGCCGTCGCCGAGGAAGCACCAGACCTTCTGCTTGCCGGCGGGGATGAAGCCGCGGTGCTCCAGGTACTTCATGAAGCGCGCCTGGTAGATCGCCTGGATCGGGCCGAGACCCATGGAGACGGTGGGGAACTGCCAGAAGTCCGGCATCAGCCACGGGTGCGGGTAGGAGGACAGGCCCTGGCCGTCCACCTCCTGGCGGAAGTTGTTCAGCTGGTCTTCGCTGATGCGGCCTTCGAGGAAGGCGCGGGCGTAGACGCCGGGGGAGGCGTGGCCCTGGAAGTAGATCAGGTCGCCGCCATGCTCTTCGGTCGGCGCCTTGAAGAAGTAGTTGAAGCCGATGTCGTACAGGGTCGCGCTGGAGGCGAAGGTGGAGATGTGACCGCCCAGGTCCGGATCCTTCTTGTTCGCGCGCATCACGGTCGCCAGGGCGTTCCAGCGGATCAGCGAGCGGATGCGTCGCTCCATGAACAGGTCGCCCGGCATGCGGGCTTCATGGGTGACCGGAATGGTGTTGCGATACGGAGTGGTGATGGCGTACGGCAGCTGGGTGCCGGTGCGCGAGGCCAGCTCACCCATGCGGGTCAGCAGGTAGTGGGCGCGGTTTTCACCTTCACGATCGAGGACGGACTCCAGGGCGTCCAGCCATTCCTGGGTTTCGACGGGATCGAGATCTTGCATGGCTTGCTCCAGGGCGGAAAGGCTTCCAGAATCGGTTGCCGGATAGAGCGCGGCCGGGCTTGTGGGCGGCCGCAGCGAATTTTGTGTTTGTCGGACCAGGGCTGTTGCAGCCTGTCCGCACCGGGGGTGTCCCGGTCGCGCTTGTAGTTTTACTACATATTCACGGCAAAAGCAGCACCCCGCGACAAACGTCCAGTAGCAAAACTACAGCGCCGCCGACGGCCGCCGGGGCGCGATTAAGGATAGACCATGAGCCTCCCCTCCCTGATCGACCTGCCCGCGGAACTCAATGCCCTGGTCGAGCACAGCTTGCAGGGCCTGCGCGCCCGTCTCGATGATGCAGGTCAACAGGCCCAGGCGGCCTGGCCGGCGGCGCGCCACGCCGCGCTGGCGCGGGCGCTGGGCGCCAGCGACTTCGTCGCCGAGCAGGCCGTGCGCGACG
>NZ_SSTC01000169.1 GCF_004801855.1 Pseudomonas sp. A-1
CGCCGCCGAGCTGGCCGCGCTGGGCGAGGGCGCGCGCCGCGAGCGGCTGGCGGCGCTGCAGGCGCGCGGCGGATTTGCCGGGTCGGCGCGGCTTGACTAGCGTTCAGGGGACCCCAGTCAGCGGAGAAGCGCCGTCATGTCGGATCACCACACCTACAAGAAGATCGAGCTGGTCGGCTCGTCGCGCACCAGCATCGAGGACGCCATCAACAACGCCCTGGCCGAGGCGGCCAAGACCGTGCACCACATGGACTGGTTCGAGGTGCTGGAGACCCGCGGGCACATCGAGAACGGCCTGGTCGGCCACTACCAGGTGACCATCAAGATCGGCTTCCGCATCGTCGGCAGCTGAGCCGCCTCACAGCGCGCCGCAGCGCAGCACCCGGGCGCGCGCCAGGGTCTGGCCGCGTTCGTCCTGCAGCTGGGCCACGGCGCGGTGGGCGATGGCGCGGCCGCTCAGGCGATAGCGCGCGCCGGCGGCGAATCCGCCGTAGCGCACCTCGAGGATGCAGGTGCGCCAGCTGCCGCCGTCATGGTTGTCCGGGCCGCTGCCGCCGGGCACCTCGAAGCCCAGACGCACCTGCAGGCGATGCTCGCCCGGTTCGACTTGGAAGTAGCGACGGTCCGCCCAGCTCCGCCTGTCGAGCTGGTCGGCGCCGAGCCGGATGGCCGGGTCGCCGCGGACCTCGATCCAGGCCTTGCCCGGATCGTGCGGCGGCAGCGCGGTGGCGCAGGCGGCGAGGAGGATTGCGGCGAGCAGGGGCAGGGCAGACGGGCGCATGGCGGGCTCCGGAGCGGGACACTCTGCAGTGCACCTTAGCGCAAGGCCGGCCGGCGTGGTCCGGCGGTGCGGAAAAGCCCGCGGCGGCTGTGATGCGCAGGGGCGGCCGGAGCGTCTAGTCGTTCTCCAATAACAACGATTCCGCCCCCTCCATGCAGCAGCTGCTCAACGAGATTCTCGACGAAGTCCGCCCCCTGATCGGTCAGGGCAAGGTGGCCGACTACATCCCCGCGCTGGCCAGCGTGCCGGCCAACCAGCTGGGCATCGCCGTGTACGGCGTGGACGGCCAGCTGTACAGCGCCGGCGACGCCGGCACGGCGTTCTCCATCCAGAGCATTTCCAAGGTGTTCGCCCTGGTCCAGGCGATCCAGCATTCCGGCGAGGCGATCTGGCAGCGCCTCGGCCACGAGCCGTCCGGCCAGCCGTTCAACTCGCTGGTGCAGCTGGAGCTGGAGCGCGGCAAGCCGCGCAACCCGTTCATCAACGCCGGCGCGCTGGTGATCAGCGACATCAACCAGTCGCGCTTCGCCGCCCCGGCGCTGTCGATGCGCGACTTCGTCCGCCGCCTGTCCGGCAATCCGCACGTCGTCTCCGACGCCAGGGTGGCCGAGTCCGAGTACCAGCACCGCGCGCGCAACGCGGCGATGGCCTACCTGATGCAGTCGTTCGGCAACTTCGCCAACGAGGTGGAGGCGGTGCTGCGCAGCTACTTCCACAACTGCGCGCTGGCGATGAACTGCGTCGACCTGGCGCGCGCCTTCGCCTTCCTCGCCAACCAGGGGCGCTGCCCGCACAGCGGCGAGGCGGTGCTGACGGTGCAGCAGACCCGCCAGGTCAACGCGGTGATGGCCACCAGCGGCCTGTACGACGAGGCCGGCAGCTTCGCCTACCGGGTCGGCCTGCCGGGCAAGAGCGGCGTCGGTGGCGGCCTGGTGGCGGTGGTGCCGGGGCGCTTCGCGGTGTGCGTGTGGTCGCCGGAGCTGAACGCCTCGGGCAACTCGCTGGCCGGCATGGCGGCGCTGGAGAAGCTCAGCGAGCGGATCGGCTGGTCGGTGTTCTGAGGGCGCGGTTGCCGGACGCCGCAGGCTGTCCGGTATTGCACTTTTTCGCGGTGGTTTTCCGGTTTTCAGCGTCTGCTTGCCATGGGAAGTACAGCGGTAAGACCGTTGCGTGCATTTATCGCCACTTTTCGTGCGGTCAATAATCCTCGTGCGTCAACGATCCCGGGCAGGGACCAGGCCCCGCTGCGGGGCGCACGGGACTTCCGAAAAGCCACCAAGAACAAGTCGAGGCTGCAATGCACAAGCACAATCCGCTTCTCGAAGACCTCAAGGCGATCCTCCCGCAGATCGCCGCCAATGCCGCCCAGGCCGAGATCGAGCGCAAGGTTCCGGGCGAGAACATCGTCCTGCTGAAGAGCATCGGTCTGCATCGTGCCTTCCAGCCCAAGGCCTACGGCGGCATGGAAATCTCCCTGCCCGAGTTCACCGAATGCATCGTCGCCCTGGCCGGCGCCTGCGGCGGCACCGCCTGGGCCTTCAGCCTGCTGTGCACCCACAGCCACCAGCTGGCGATGTTCTCCAAACAGCTGCAGGACGAGATCTGGAGCGACAATCCGGATGCCACGGCGAGCAGCAGCATCGCGCCGTTCAGCACCATCGAGGAGGTCGAGGGCGGCGTGCGCCTGAGTGGCGAGATGGGCTGGAGCAGCGGCTGCGACCACGCCGAATGGGCCATCGTCGGCATGCGCCGGATGAACGCCGCGGGCGAGCCGGTGTACAGCTTCGGCGTGCTGCCGCGCAGCGACTACGAGATCCGCGACGACTGGTTCGCCATCGGCATGCGCAGCAGCGGCTCGAAGACCCTGGTGATCAGGGACGCCTTCATCCCCGAGCACCGCATCCAGGCCGCGAAGGACATGATGGAGGGCAGCTCCGCCGGCTTCGGCCTGTATCCGGACAGCAAGATCTTCTACGCGCCGTACCGTCCGTACTTCGCCTGCGGCTTCGCCGCCATCAGCCTGGGCGTTGCCGAGCGCATGCTGGTCGCCTTCCGGGAGAAGCAGCAGAACCGCGTGCGCGCCTACACCGGCGCCAGCGTCGGCACCGCCACTCCGGCGCTGATGCGCCTGGCCGAGTCGACCCACCAGGTCGCCGCCGCGCGCGCGTTCCTCGAAAAGACCTGGCAGGAGCACGCCGAGTTCGCCGAGCGCCACCAGTACCCGACCCGCGCCGAGCTGGCCTGCTGGCGGACCAACCAGGCCTATGCGGTGAAGATGTGCATCGAGGCGGTCGACCGCCTGTTCGCCGCCGCCGGCGCGATGAGCTGGTTCGAGGGCAACGAGATCCAGCGGCTGTTCCGCGACTCGCACATGACCGGCGCGCACGCCTACACCGACTACGACGTCTGCGCGCAGATCCTCGGCCGAGAACTGATGGGCCTGGAGCCGGACCCGAGCATGGTCTGAGCCTCGATTCGCGCATGCGACACGCCTCCTTCGGGAGGCGTGTTCGTTTGCGGGCGGGGCGCCCTCAGTCGCGCAGTTCCCCGCACAGGTCGACGGCGAACCAGCGCTCCACCTCGGCCTGATCCAGGCCGGCGCCGAGCAGGGCGAACAGCTTGGCCAGCGCCGCCTCGCGGCTCATGCCGCCGCCGCCGACCAGGCCGGTGGCGGCCAGGCGGCTGCCGGCGGCGTAGACGCCGAACTCGACGTGGCCCTCGGCGCACTGGCTGATCGCCGCCAGCACCACGCCACGCGCGTGGGCCTCGCGCAGCGCGGTGAGCAGGGCCTCGTCGTCGGACGGGCCGGTGCCGCTGCCGTAGCACTCCAGCAGCAGCGCCTCGACGCCCATGGCGAGCAGGGCGCGCACCTGGGCGGCCTGCAGGCCGGGGAACAGCGGCAGCACGGCGACGTTCGCCGGGCGGCGCGGCTGGCGCCAGCGCAGGGCGGCCGGCAGCTCGAGCGCCG